>CAYXNU010000038.1:0-10866 GCA_964466485.1 uncultured Ruminococcus sp. | reverse complement strand
TATCGAACTTTTGTTCACTCCATGGACTATTTTCTACCCATGATTGTGTATTGTTATCCCAGTAGCCTACTAGACCAGAAGTAGTAGCACCAGCTACACCACCAGTTAGTGTTAAGGATACAGTATCGCTGTTGCCAGTGTTAAAAGCTATCTTTAGGACGTTAGTGCCATCGGAGTTGTTTTCAAGTTGGGTAGTAGCATTTATTGTGTTGTTGCTGTTGCTTTGTGCTGTGGTAGTAGTAGCAACGGTATTGTAAGAGTATGCAGTTGTGGTAGTAGTAGGTACAGTAGTAACAGTAGCATTTGTAGTAGCAGAGCCATCAGAGATAGAGTAGCTTAGGCTAGTCTTGTCGAGGTTGTTTTCGCTACCAGTAGACCAGTCAGCATAGTAAGTAAGAAGAATTTGAACGTTGTCGGTATTAGTAGGAACTTTCAAGCCAGTGATAGTTAGGTTGCCGTTGCTGTCGAAAGTTTTTCCTTCCCAACTGCTACCGTCAGGCTCTACCCATTGACTAGCGGAGTTGTCCCAGTAGCCTATCATACCGGAAGTAGTAGCACCAGCCACACCACCAGTTAGTGTTAAGGATATTGTATCGCTGTCGCCAGTGTTGAAAGATATATTTAGAACGTTAGTTCCATCGGAATTGTTTTCAAGTTTAGTAGTAGCGGTTATAGTTTCGCTTTGCACTGGAGCAGTTGTAGTAATAACTCCCTGTGTGGTAGTAGTAGTATTGCTAGGTGAAGAAGTCACGGAACTTGCACTAGTAGTGGTAGTAGTTGCCTCTGTAGTGGTGGTAGTTGTGGTAGTAGTTGTAGTGCTTGTAGAACCAGTCTTTACACCTGAAACGCCCACGATAGAACTATCCACGGACTGACCTGAGCCATACTGTAGGTATAGACCTGCCATAGCACCTACTAGACCTGCATTGTAGTCTATAGCAACTTCTGTGTAAGTGTATTCGGCAACGTCGTCAATGAAGTTTCCGCTACTGTCAGGGCCACCAACTAATGCACCTATTAGAGTGTTTGCATAAGGTACACCAACGTTCTCACTAGGGAAACCGTCGTAACCTGTAGCAGCACGGTGGTGTGGCTGTGTTACAGAGTTTGAACTATATCCAGTGATGTAGCATAGGTTGTTGCTATTGTCGCCTAGTAGGTAGTCCATTTGAGATTTAGCCCATGAAGTGTACTTGCTAGTGCCATTAATCTTATCGTATACTAGACCTACTAGTTGCATAGCTGTGTTATATCTAGCACTGCCCCAACTTTGGAATGATGCATAACCCTCGGAAGTGTTGTAGTTGCTCATGAACTCGTCCATAGTCTTTTGAACTTGTTCCATCATTTGAGAGGTTACGTTACCATATTGACTAGTGATACCACTGCTTAGTTGTCCAAAGGTTAGGTTTACTAGAGGCCACATATTACCCCAACATAAAGCCCATGTACTACAGAACGCATAAGAGTTGCCATAGTCGGATAGGAACTGGTTAGCATCGCTAACGTATGAAGTATCGCCAGTAGCGATATATAATGCAGCAGCAGACCACATTAAGTCATCGATGTAAGTATCGCTAGTATAGAAACCGCTTACGCCATCGGTAGCACAAGCCTTGTTATTAGTCTTAGCAAATTCGTATAGAGCCTTAGCGTAAGTTAAAGATTCAGTATCGCCAAAGTTTTTGTAGTGTAGAGCCAAAGCACCAGCAGTGTTAGCTACTATGTCGGTAGCGGGGTTGCTAGATGTTGCCCAGTATGTAGGTCTGTCAATGTCTTGACTTTCAGGTGAACACCATTCTTCGTGGTCTGTAGTGCCATCGCCTACTTGATAACAGAAAGCAGTAACCTTGCCGTTTTCCATAACGGTACAGTTTTTAAAGTAGTCTGCAAAGTATGTAGATAGAGTTTTCATGTGGTCAGCTTGACCAGTTTGAACGTAAGCGTCTTTAAATTCGTAGTAGCCATAGCCTAGCACAGAAGCAGAGTATGCTTGTGGTAGACCAAACTTAACGTGGTCACCTGCATCGTGATAGCCACCGCTAACGTCTACAGTTTTGCCGTTGTAAGTAGCGTTTGCATCGTCTGTGTGACAATCTCCACGCCAATCCATAGCGGAATTTTCGTCTACATCGTCACCGCACATATTAGCATCGTATAGATACATAGAGTATTGTAAACCCTTTGCATAGTTGTAAGTTTCGACAGCCTCAGCTTGAATAGTGCCATCGATAGGCATGAATGACATGGACATTCCAGCAACTAATAAAGCACAGCTTAAAGCCACTGCTTTAGAACAGTTAGTTAAAGTTTTTCCCATTCTTGCGAACCTCCTAAAAAATATATGGTTTGTAGTTATAATTTTATCGATTTTCCCCAAATCTCAAAAACTACTGTTATTATACAGCTTTTTTAGAAAAAAAGGAATATCCTCGGGGAATTGTTTACAAAAAGTTTTCATTTTAGTCTTGTAGCTGTGTAATATAATCGTTTAAGTAATAAGTTTAGTAGTTTCCAAATATCGTGGCTATTTTACTGCTATTGATATTTTTTGCACTAAAAAAATATCGTTTTATGTAGGTTTTGCATATACTGTGTAGAGAAAGAGGTGATTTTCAATTATGTTAAGAATTTCTATGGTATCTTTAACCTATGCTAATAAATCCAAAATGGTTTTGGAAAAGTTAGGTTACAAAGCAAAGATAGTCCATAACGTTACTTCCAAAGGTTGTGAATACATTCTAAGTGTAGACGCTCCAAAGAGTACCGTTATAGACGTTCTAAAGAAACACAACATTCCAGTAAAAGCGTTGTTGTAGGGGGTGTTGTTGTGATTATAAACTTCGATAACTCTGCAACGAGTTATCCAAAGCCCAAAAGAGTTTTTAGGGCGGTAGACTATGCCGTTAAACATTGCGGTGGTAACGCTGGTAGGGGAGGTCACAAGCTATCCATGGTGACTTCCGAACAAGTATTTTCTACTAGAAAACTTTTGTCAGAATTTTTCGATGCCCCTTTGGAATGTGTAGTGTTTACTCAAAACTGTACGCACTCGCTAAATACTGCTATATTTGGAACTCTCAACAAGGGCGACCATGTAGTCATTAGCAGTTTAGAGCATAACTCCGTTGCTAGACCTATACACTATTTGGCACAGCATGGCTTTATAACCTATAGTATATTTACGGTTGCCCCCTCGGATACCGAAACTTTAGAGAACTTTAAAGCTGTACTAAAAAGCAATACTAGTTTGGTAGTAACTACTATAGGTAGCAACGTCACTGGGCAGATACTACCCTTTAGAAATATAGGTGAAATATGTAAGCAAAGAAACATCTGCTATATTGCGGATGGTTCTCAAGGGTGTGGAGTTATTCCTATATCTCTAAAAAAAGATAATATTAATATACTATGTAGTTCGGGACACAAGTCCTTGTATGGTACGTCATCTTCGGGAATATTAATATCCGATGGTAAGTATCACATTCGCCCACTAATGTTTGGTGGTACTGGTAGCACTTCTAACGATTTGCAACAACCCGACTTTCTCCCAGATAGTTTAGAGAGTGGAACTCTAAACACTGTGGGAATAGTTTCCTTAAAGTCTGGGGTAGAGTATATATCCAGTGTGGGGATAGATAAAATCTATGAACATGAAAAACATCTATGTGATGTATTTATAGATGGCATAAAGAGTATACCGAACGTTATAGTATATCGCAATAGTGTATCTAAGTATTTGCCTATAGTATCTTTTAACTTGAATGGAGTGCCATCCAACGTAGTAGGGGAATATCTTAACGATAACAACCTATGTTTAAGAACTGGTTTTCATTGTTCAGCGTTGGCACACAAGTATCTAAATACTACTACAGGAACTGTTAGGTTTTCGCCGTCTGTTTTTAATACGGTTTCACAGGTAAACTATTTAGTGAACGTTTTGCGAAAATTTGATTACAATATTAAAAATTAAATTACAATTTAAAAAACTACTTGAAATGATAGCTAAAGAGTAGTAAAATAGTAGTATACACTTTAGTATACCTTAGAATGATTTGGGAACGCTTTTTAAGCGTTCCTAAAAAAAGTCACTCTTTGAACTGGTGTTACTATAAAAAAACAAAAGGGATGTGAACAAACTGACTTTTTCAAAAATCTTTGATTACATATATGATATTTTAGAAATATTGATAAGCGTTATAAAGGCTATAGATATAATAGATATAATAGACATTATTCTATTAACCTTTTTAGTATACTATCTTTTAAAGATAATTAGGGAAACTAGGGCGGGGCAACTTTTAAAAGGTTTAGTGTGGCTTATAATAATCTATCTAATCTGTAATACCGTTGGGTTAAAATCCTTAACTTTTATACTGAGCAAAACCCTTGATGCAGGTTTAATAGCAGTTTTAATAATGTTTCAACCTGAGTTGCGTAGAGCATTAGAAAAGTTCGGTAGTGCAGATATGTCTAAGTTAAACCCTTTAGCTTTTATGAATGAACAAGTAGACACACCTATCGAAAGGTGGAAATATGCTATAGATATGATTTGCAAATCGTGTGAAGAACTTTCGGCATCTACTACAGGGGCGTTGTTCGTTTTGGAACGCACCACAAAGTTGGATGTTCAAATTAAGACTGGTACTATTATGAACGCTACTCCTAGCAAAGAAGTGTTCGGTAATATCTTCTACCCGAAAACTCCTCTACACGATGGTGCTGTTATTATGCGTGACGGCATGATATTAGCTGCTGCTTGTTTTCTACCTAAGCCCGAACGTGAAGAATTTATAGACAAAAAACTAGGTTCTAGGCATAGAGCCGCTATCGGTATGAGTGAAAACTCCGACGCTATTATAGTAGTAGTATCCGAGGAAACCGGTACTATATCGGTGGCAGAAAACGGAGTTATCCAAAGAAACTTTAACAAGGACACTCTTAAAGAATACCTAACTTCTAAGATGATACCTGAACCTGAAACAGAACCTCCTAAGTTTAATAAGCGTTCTTTACTACCTAAGTTTAAATCCAAAAAGGGGGACGACAGCAATGGAAAAGTTTCTTAGCTACATTAACACCCAACTGAACAACTTGAAAAAATCTTCGCCTAAACAGATGCTATACGCTTTCGGAATAGCCTTTATATGTTGGCTAGTGATATCTATTACGGTGTACCCGAACACCCCTAAAACCATTAGCAATATCCCACTAGAGGTGGATATTTCGGGAACTTCCGCAGAGGCTAACGACCTTAGCATAATTTCCACAGACGTTGAAAAAGTTAAGGTTAAGATTACTGGCGATACCTATGCAGTAGGCACTCTAAAGAGTGAAGACTTAGTTGCTACCGCTGAAGTGGAAAACGTTACTCAATCGGGAATATACCAACTAAAGATAGACGTTTCTAGCGTGGATGGCACAGAGTTTACCGTAAACAGTATAGAGCCATCTTACGTTACTGTGGAGTTCGACAAGTACGTCACTAAGGAAGTACCTATAGTCATAAACGCCCCTAACATAAAGGCTAAAGACGGCTACATCATGGACGAAACTTCCCCACAGACCACACCTAGTGCTATAAGTATTACAGGCCCTCAAAAGGTTGTGGACGATATAGCCCAACTTTCCGTGGACGTTTCACAAGAAAAAGAGATTGACAACTATTACACATACCACAGTAGCAACGTCGCAGATTGGCATCTTTACAGTGACAGCGGTGCAGAAATAGAAGCCGACGGGCTAAGCTATGATTTGAAAGATATACAAGTAGACTTTCAAGCGTATATGACTAAAACTCTAAAGCTTACTTATACTATAATCAATGCACAGTCTAGCGACTTCGAGCCTGACTTTAATATGTCCGCTGATGAGATAGTAGTAGCATCCTCTGACAGTTCTTTGGAAACTACTGAAGAAATATCCATAGGCTACATAGATATGAGTGAGGTGGATTTGAACTACTCTAAAGATTTTAATATAGAGTTGCCATCCTCTTACAGAAATATATCCGGTATAGATAAGGTTACAGTTTCACTAAACTCTAACAAGTACGCTAAACGAGAGTTTTCTAACTTGACTAACTTCGCTATAGTAAATGCCCCATCGGATTACGATATTGAATTAGTTTCGGAAAGTTTAACCGTTGAAATTATCGCACCACAGTATATTATAGACTCCATAACTCAAGACGATTTCGTACTAAAGGTAGACTTAAGTAGCGTACAAATGACTGGTAGTCTGTTCCCAGCGAACGTTACAGTGCAACTTCCAAACTACTCCAGTGCATGGTGCGTTGGCAAGTATACGGTATCACTGAGGGCTGTGGAAAAGTCCACTGATGATACTACAGACACTATGGACGATTCATACTAATTAACGTGAATTGTATTATTGAAATAATTAAATAAAATAACACCATGCTACTTATTAAGTGTGGTGTTAAGTTTTGTATTGACTTTAGATAGTTTTAAAGTTATAATAGTTCTATTAAGTATTGAAAGGATGAAAGTATGAAGAATGTTTCTATTGCAAAGGTAATAATTTCTATAATGCTTGTGTTGTTAATGACCTCATGTGAAAGTTTGGAAGAACGTCTTGGCGAAAGTGCTGAAGTCACTACAGAACAAACAGAACAAGTTACAGAAGATACCATTACTACTACAGAAGATACATCACTCTTAATTGAGTTTAATGACTATACAACTACTAAAAACGATGATGGCACTTTTAATATCACCATCACACAGGACGCCGTTGAGGATAGCTACTATACACTATCTTTAATGTATGACGACAGAATAGTCGAATACGTTAGCGGTGAGGGCTACTACACCAGTGCGTATGGCTCATTCGAGGAAGAAACTATCGTTACAGATGACGAAGATGATACAGAGATAGTTACTACACTATCCAAAGAAGAACTAGAAAGCAAACTAGGAAAAGAAGGCAAATGGGTTCTAAAAAGTACCTCCGAGGGTACACAGTATATTGAGATTAAACTTATAGATAAGTATGGCGATATATACGCAAAGTACCAGTTTACTTGCATAGTGGATACCCATCTAGAACCACATATATACTACACTACTATAAACTACTAGCACAGGGCATAATAGTGTACGTTTAGAGCATACTCTTAACTATAGCATATAAACCTAATTTTGCTTACAAAGGAGTTGCTGTATATGATGTTACTATCTGTTATTAGTGCGGTGCTAAGAAACCTTTTCTTCTACTCTCTACACGTTGAGGGTTTGGGAATGTTTCCAAAGCCACTACCCCCAGACGAGGAGTTGGAATGTTTTAAGAAAGTTCAAAATGGTGACGTTGATGCTAAACATAAGCTTATAGAACACAACTTGCGACTAGTAGCACACATAATTAAAAAGTACTATTCGCAGTCCACTGAACAGGATGAGTTAATATCTATAGGGACTATCGGGCTAATTAAAGCGGTATCCACCTTTGACTACACTAAGGGTAGCAAGTTTGCAACGTATGCAAGTAGGTGTATAGAGAATGCTATACATTCCCAAATGCATTTATGGAACTTGCATATTTATAGAAATATTTTCAAATTGAGCAGATGTTATATATTAACGTCCGCTCAAAAATTTTTCTAAAAAAATTTTTTAAGGGTGCAACATTTTGGCATTCAAAAGGATATTATATATAGAGGGGGTTATAAACGATGTTTAATCAAAGCAATGACGACAGCATAAACACTAATATCGATATTGAAAACATACTTGACAAGTATCAAGATATGGTTTATAGGTTGGCACTTACATACTGTAAAAATCTGCACGATGCTAAAGATGTTACTCAAGAGGTATTTTTTAAGTATCTGCAAAGTGATGTAAACTTTTCCAGTGAGGAACATATTAAAGCATGGCTAATTAAGGTAACTATAAACCAATGCCGAAAGTTGTTAATATCCCCATGGTTTCAGCGTACGCAACCCCTTGACGACAACATATCTTTTACAGAAAAGTCACATAGTGAGCTATACAACGCTGTTATGCGTTTGCCAAAGTTCCAAAGAATGGCTATACACCTATTCTACTATGAGGAGTACTCCATTAAAGAAATAGCAGATATGTTACACAAAAACGAGTCGACCGTTCGTTCATATCTGCACCGAGCAAGAAAAAAGTTGAAATCACTACTAGAGGAGGGCTTATTTGATGAGTAACTTTAAAAAACGCTATCGTGATACTTTTAACGATATCCATGCCCCTTGTAGTATCAAAAAGGAGGTCGTCCATATGAGTAAGACTTTAAATCAAAGTAAAGATTTGCATACTAATAACACCGTCGAAACTAGCGAAGTTGCAGTAGCTAGAAAGTTCAATACTGGTGGGTTAGTGGCATTTGCTACCTGTATTGCGTTGGTAGTCGGGGGCGGTTTGGGATACCGTTACTTTAGAAGTTCTAGTCAAGTGCTAAACGTGGGTGAAAGTTCTACCACTACTGAAAGTAGCGAAACCTCTACCACTAGCGTTTCCGTGACGGATACTTCCAACCTTACAGCTACCCTAAACATAGACGTTGACAACTTACAGTGGACTAGATGCACTGAAAATAGTACATCATATATAGGTAACTACAGTGCATCCAGTGAGGGCATAGCAGAACTATACAACTACCTAGACACTTGCAAAGCTTTAACAAAAGTTTCAAGTGAGGAGTATTTTGACAGCACAAGCTTTAATTCATTAACTATTACTGCTAGTACTGGCGACAGTATAGTGTTTAGTTTTGGCAGTTACGAGGGCAACGCAAACGACGTATATATGTGTGTTGAGTACATTAGCAACAGTGCATACTTTAAGATGGATACTTCTACCTATAAGGAAGTTTGTTCCATAGTGGATAGCATTAGCATATTCCACGACAGCACAGCTACAGACTTTATGGAATACATATCCTATAACTTTATTTGCCAACGTGAGGACTCTACTTATGAACAACTTGTCAGTTCAAACGGCTGGGACTATGTAGAACCGCTATTAGTTGGCGTTTCCGACGGTTGCTACTTGCAAGTGTACAAGCAACAGGATGCCCTTTACATTAACACGGTGGTTATGTGGGATGGTGGCGGTTGGAAACCTTGCTACCGCCTAACTTCTGACAACTTAGAAAACGACTATCAAAAACTGGTAGAACTATCTAACTAGTGCCTTGATGATGCTATCTATATAAGCAATCTTTTCCTTACGACTTGCACTAGAAGTTTCCAAATTATGCTTGACAATATCCAAAAACAGAGAGTCTATCACTTTTTGAAAGTTTTCCTTGTCGCTTATGGAAATATCTAGATGTATAGGTTTGGGCTTACGCATAAAAAATCACCATTTAATTATATGGTGATTTTTTCTATAATATTAACGGTTTTCCTTTACGGTGTCGGCAATGCCACGCATTATGACGTTTCTAGCCTTGATAGCGTCTTCTTTTTCCAGTGGGGGAGTGTCGCCTAAAGGGTATTCTATGCCCAAATTTTCGTACTTAGACTTTCCCATGGTGTGATATGGTAGCACATCCAAAGCCTTGAGATTTTTCAAAGTACCTAAAAATCTACCTAGCTTGTATAGGTACTCATCGTTTTGAGTGACGTTAGGTACTACAACGTGCCTAACCCACATATCTATGTGGTTATCTCTTAGGTATTCAGCAAATGCCAAAATATTCTTGTTGGAGTGTCCAGTTAAGACTTTGTGTCTTTCGTCGTCGATGTGTTTAATATCTAGCATTACAAGGTTGGTATATTTTATCAACTCATCGAACTTAGAAGTATCTTTTGGGTTGAAAGTAATTCCGGAAGTATCCAAACAGGTGTGGATATTTCTGTCCCTACAAGCCTTAAAAAGCTCGATGATAAAGTCTATCTGTAGTAGAGGTTCGCCACCCGTAACCGTGATACCGCCGTCTTTCATGAACTCTTTACAGGCTAGGTACTGCCCGATGATATCCTCAGCGGTTACTTCTGTACCGCCGTTGGTACGCCATGTGTCGGGGTTGTGACAGTACAAGCAACGCATGGGACATCCTTGCATAAACACGACGAACCTAATACCAGGGCCATCCACCGTGCCAAAAGATTCCGTGGAGTGTATATAACCTTTAGTCAAAAAAATCACCTCGTTTAAATAAGGGCGGATAGAAAAATCCGCCCATTGCAAACTATTTAGAAAATGTTTTAAAGTCTAGTTTAAACTTTCGTGGAAAGTTCTAGAGATAACGTCATCTTGTTGTTCCTTAGTTAGCTTGATAAAGTTTACAGCGTAACCAGAAACACGGATGGTTAGTTGTGGGTACTTTTCTGGATGTGCTTGAGCATCTAAAAGAGTTTCCCTGTTAAGAACGTTAACGTTTAGGTGGTGACCACCTTTTTCTACATAACCATCTAGTAAACCTACTAGATTATCGATTTGCTTTTGATTTACTTCAGCCATGATAAAAGCCTCCTTAAAATATAAAAGTATACACTTCTAGTATAGAATAATTCGTTTGGTTAAACGCTCAAGACGAGCGTTTAACTATCACGAAATATCTTCAAACTTAGTGATTATTCAACAGTTTCTTCGCAACAACCTTTATCGATTTGGGTTGGGTCGAAGTTTTCTAGGTCTAGGTCGCCCATGAATACTTGGTCATCTTTACCTAACGCACCAGGAATGATAGAGAATGTGTTAGAGATACCATCTTGAGCGTAACGGAAAGGTAGCTTAGCAACAGAAGATAGAGAAGCAACAGCACCGTGAGTATCTCTACCGTGCATTGGGTTAGCACCAGGAGCTAGAGGAACACCCATCTTTCTACCGTCAGGAGTGTTACCAGTCTTCTTACCGTATACTACGT
>CAYXNU010000037.1:0-10970 GCA_964466485.1 uncultured Ruminococcus sp. | reverse complement strand
TTAGGTAAGGTCTGTCGTACTTACCGATACTACCCAAACGCTTAAACTGTTGCATTTGGCTGTCAACGTGTTTAAGAGCGAAATCCTTACAGTGTTTTCTAAGTTCCACTGGAGGTATAGCACCGTTTTCCACACCTATGGACTTCATAGCTTTTAGTTCTATAGGTAGTCCGTGGGTATCCCAACCAGGGACGTATGGGGCTTTAAAGCCACTCATGTTCTTTTGCTTAATAATAAAGTCTTTTAGGATTTTATTTAAAGCTGTGCCTAGGTGTATAGAACCGTTAGCATATGGAGGACCATCGTGTAAAATGTAAGGTGGTTTACCCTCATTTTTAGCCATCATTTTATCATATAGTTTTTCTTCTTCCCATTTTTTAAGAGTATCAGGTTCTCTTTTAGGCAAATTTCCACGCATAGGGAAGTCTGTCTTTGTAAGATTAAGAGTTGAATTATAATCTTGTGACATATTAAAAAATTCTCCCATCTAAAATTTTAATATAACGTTAGTTCGATAAAATAAACTATTTTTGTAAGGAACGGCGATTTGCCGTTCCATTGCTAAAAAAACAATCCTTAATTGATTTTTTTATCTGTCGAACTTGCGTTAATACACTAATAGAATATATTCAAGCAAAAAGCTTTTTTGTAGGAATACACAAAATATTCCACACACACAAATTGCTACTAGATGTTATTAGTAGACGTTTCCTCAGTAGAGGTACTAGTATCCTCTTGAGAAGTTGCATCTTCCTCATCATCCTCAATGCTAGGCATAGCTGATATTAATCTAAGGTGGTTTTGATACATATCAAACAATTGCTTTTTGAAGTCGGAAACTGTTTTTTGTATATTAGCAAGGTTTTCTTCTTCTGCATCTATGTCAGCACGAATAGAATTGAGTTCTTCGTCGGCGGTAGCTTGTGCATCATTGATGATAGCCTCCGCACGCATATTAGCCTCAGCGATAGTTTCCTCAGACTTTCTTTTAGCCTCAATCATAGTTCTATGACCAGCCTTTTTAGCGTCTAAGAGAGCCTCTTTAACGGCTTCCTCATCTTGACGATACTCTCTAACTTTATCAGCTAATATTTGTAATTTTTTATTAATTTCAGCGTTTTCTTTTTCTAGTTTGCCAAACTCAGCAGATACGCTGTTTAAATAGTCATCAACATCTTCTTGTTTGTACCCAAAAGAAACCTTTTCAAACTTTTGAGAACTAATATCTTTAGCATTCATTGAAAAATCACTCCATCATAAATATTTATTAATTAAAATGTGTAACCTATTCTTTTTAGTAGGTTCGGAAACCTCACTAAGTATAAACTTTCCATAGCCCTTAATAGTAAAGGTATCATTTAGCTTAGTAGTGTAATCGGGGGAGGTTTGCTCTATGTAGTTTACAGCAACCACCTTAGATTTAACTATCTGTACAGCCTTGCTACGACTGACGTTTAAAGCCAAAGCTAAAACGCAATCCAGTCTAAGAGATGGCACTGTACCAGTAATACTTTTAAAGTTCTGTTGAACTTTTAAAGATACTCTCTCAGCTAAAGAAGTTTTTACTCCCAATCTACCTATGCAAGTTACCTCTTGCAATATAAGGCTAGAAACGTTATTACTAACAACCATTTGAGTTTTACCTACACCTACTACTATATCACCAATAGCGTCCCTTTTTACTTGTAAAGCCATTATTGCACCTAAAAAATCTCTGTGGGTAAGTTTTGAAAAGTTGCTATTGTAGTTAAACTCCACTATGCTTAAAGGAAAATCCTGTAGATTGAGTTCTAAGTAAGAGTTATACACACACAAGATTTTTCTTTCAGCACTATCAAATCCACCCCAAAAGCAATACTCCACTTGTGGGTACAGCTTAGCAATAGACTTAATATAGTTTTCTGCTTGAACTATTTCGGCACAATCAAGGAACGAGGTATATCTTAAAGACACGTTTCTATCAGCGAATAGAAACATATCCTCAAGTTTGTTTTTAAAAAATTCGTCATATAGCATAGTTAAAGAGTATTATAATACTACACCATTGCTCTCAAGCTCTCCCACCAATTCGTCACCTACAAAGCCAACACCATAAGGTGTAATTATGTAAGTAAGGTTGGCAACGGGCTTAATACTGCCACCATTAGCATAAGTAACTCCAGCTAAGAAATCTATAATACGCCTTTTAATATCTGGCGTAGTATTTTCCAAATTTAAAACTACTGTCTTTTTCTTCATAAGATGGTCAGCAATCTGCTTAGCATCTGTAAAGACTTCAGGTCTAACCAAAACAACTTCTAATCTAGTATTTACATTAACAAAAGTTTTTTCAGCTTTTGGTGTGTTGTAACTTTGAGTATGGCTTTGGTTTTGGTTATCATCATAACTGTGATTTTGGTTTTGGTTTTGATAGCTTTCATCTTCATGTGTATTGTATGAAGATGCCGTATTATCATTAACATTTGTAGTATCTTTTAGCTCATTAACTTCTTCGTCTTCTTCGTCAGATAAATCATTTGGGTTATTTTTATCCACTAAGAACCAATCTTTAAACTTATCAGCAATGCTCATAAAATATAGTACTCCTTTCTTTCGTACATATATAAAATTAAAATAGTCTTGTACGATAGACTTATATTAACTATACAACTATGTGTAATTTCTAGCACCAAACAATGAAGTGCCTATTCTAACTAAGTTCGAGCCGTATTTAATAGCTTGAACGTAGTCTATAGAAGTACCCATAGATAGAATAGTCATATCTATATTATCTAATTTTTTATTAGAAATGTCAATATACAAATCTTGCATACTAGCTAAAAATCTTTCGCCACTATTTGCGGGAGGGAGTGTCATTAAACCTTTAACTTTAATATTTTCAAGTTTGGCAACCTCAAGCAATAGGGTTTCAAGTTCGCTAGGTTTCACACCGGATTTTGTGTCCTCACTAGCTATATTAACTTCTATTAAAATATCTTGAATTTTGTTATTTCTAAGAGCAAGTTTATCTATCTCTTGAGCGAGTTTCAAACTATCCACAGAGTGTATAAGTGAAACATCATTGATAATGTATTTCACCTTGTTGGTTTGTAGATGCCCTATAAAATCCACTCTAGCAGACTTATTATAAAAATCCTTTTTGGATAGATACTCTTGAACTTTGTTTTCACCTAATAGATTTATACCCAACCCTATGGCATGGTTAATGGCTTCGGGTTGAACAGTTTTAGTAACAGCCATTATATCAATGGTATCATTAGAACTTCTATATTTTACTATAGCGTTATTCACACTATCGAGAATTTTCTTATAGTTTTCGTCTATATAGCTAAAATTAGTAATCATATTATTCCACGCCTTCCAAAACAATATCGTCATATAGGGCTAAATAATCATTATCGGCACTAGCTTTAGATATAACATAATCATCGGAACGATATATTACATCAATCTTTCTAAAGCGAATCTGTTCACCGACTTTAATATATACACCCTCATAAGTTACCGTAACAGGGTTGCCGTCTTCGTCTTCTTCCTCAACATCGACAAAACGTAAAGCCTCTTTAGGTACTTTAATGCCCTCGTAATTTTTAACGGACATTTCTACAGTTTCAACCCTATGTTGAACTACGTCTTTAGTCATATCACTGCATAGGACATAGACTATACTCTGTTGTGGGTCGTCGGTACTTTTAATATCTTCAATAGTACCCTTGATAGTTACAGAGCTAGACTCTAAGCTAAGGTTTACGACATCGTCAATTGAGAATATGTTATCGGAATTATCGATAACACCAACCATGTACCACTTATAGTCATCTATAAGTTTACCTATTACGTTAGTAGTGTCTAAGTCTTCAGACTCATCTTCAATTTGGTTTAAATCATCCACAGACAAATCATACATCATACTAGTGGATAGCGTGTCCTCGTAGCCATCTACATAGCTAACGAAGTAAGCAGTTCTATCTACTGTTATGGTGTTAATTGGGTCGGATAGTTGCTTTTCTAAGTTAGAAATTTCTGCATTAATCTCATTGATTCTACTTTCAAAACTACTGGTAGGGTCTGTGATTATTTGCATAGTGCTAAGCTGTACTAAAAGTTCGTCTTTAGCAGAAGATACCTTGTCCATGTTACCTAATTCTTTGTTATACGCTATGCTTAAATACTTTTCTTGAATTAGCGAGGATAGATAAGATGGTTGAGTAACTTCTGTAGTACCTGGGTTTTCTATTTTTGTCAGTATGCTAAGTTCGCTTTGAAGTTTCGAGATGTCTTGCTTAATTTCAATATCATCCTCATCCGAATAGATGTATGCTACCGCAGAATTTTTTCCCAACTTGCCACCATCTGCAACGGCATAACTTACAACGCCCTTACCGTTAAAAGTTAATACTTCCTCGTCACGGATATATACGCCATTGAAAGTAGCCTTATTCGATGTAGCATAAGCTATGGCTGTTTCGGTTTTATACTTATTAGACAAGCTATGATATGCAACATTTATAACAGTTGTAAGCAAAAAAAGAACTAGTATTAATATTAATACTTTCGATGTATAACTATTCATACATATACCACTAACTACTAAATGTTCTTTTCAGTGCCATCTAAAACAGCTATAGGCTTAGCAGGTACTATAGTAGATATAGCGTGTTTGTAGACCATATTTTGCTTACCGTCACAGTCCAAAATCACGATATAACTATCAAAGCCTTTAACTAACCCTTTAAACTGATAACCGCTTACTAAGAATATAGTTATAGGTATCTTTTCTTTTCTAGCTTGGTTTAAGAATATATCTTGTAAGTTCATAGACTTATTCATTAAAAACACTCCATTCTTAAAAAATATAGTATAAACACATAGTGTAATTCCAAATATTAACAGCAATCACGCTAAAAATATACTTATACTTTATTATAGCATAAAAAATTTCTTTTGGCTATAGATTTTTTGCAAAAGTCAGTAATTTTATTAATGCTATAAAAATTGTCGACAATAAGCCAATTAATTCTGTTATCTTTTCTAAACCAAGTGAGTTGTCTTTTAGCATAATGTCTAGTTTCCTGTTTAATGCAATCAATACATTCTTGCAAACTAGATTTATTTTCAAAGTAAGGAATTAATTCCTTATAGCCTATAGCTTGATGAGAAGTTTTCATATTGCCATGGTTGTACACTTCTAAACATTCTTCTATCAAGCCATTTTGAACCATAATATCCACACGCTTGTTAATTCTTTCGTATAGTGTATTTCTATCTTGAAAGTTCAAGCCAAAGGCTAACCAGTTATAAGGTGTTTCCACGGAACGACTTTCCTCTTTAAGTTGTGACATAGTCTTGCCAGTGAGTTCATACACTTCTAAAGCCCTAACTATTCTGCCTAGGTTGTTTTCGTGGAGTGTTTCAGCGGATTTAACATCTATTGTGTAGAGCCTATCTAGTAAGTGCTTGTTTCCAAAAGTTTGTGCCTCTAGGTAGAGTTTACTCCTAATTTCCTCGCTAGATTCTATTTCGCAAAACTGAATATTATCCATCATGGAAGATATATACAGACCCGTTCCGCCAACTACTATAGGCAACTTTCCACGCTTGTGAATATCGTTAATAGTTTCGTATGCTACTTTAACATAGTCCGCTACAGAAAAGCTTTGAGTTCTATCTACAAAGCTTATTAAGTGGTGCGGAATGCCATCCATCTCTTGAGGAGTAGGTTTAGCAGTAGCAATATCCATACCTTTGTATATTTGCATAGAATCAGCTGACACTACTTCCCCATTGTAGATTTTCGCTAACTCTATACCTAAAGCCGTCTTTCCTGAGGCTGTAGGCCCTGTTACTACTAATACTGGTGGTTTACTATTCATTTTCATTCCTCCTTTGTTTCAAAGTAAGTTCGGTTATAATACTCTTTTAAACTGCTTTTCTAAATCGTTCTTGCTGAGTATAAACATTACTGGACGACCATGTGGGCAATGCCTAATCTTGTCATTGCTGATGATTTGCTGTGCTAGATATATCATCTCTTGATTTGACATTTTATCATTAGCACGAATTGCTGACTTACAAGCTAAAGAATGTACTATATCATCAATGATTTTAGTTTGTGGACTTTTCTTGTGCTTTAGAATATTGTCTGCAATTTCCACTACAGAAGTTTCTACATCTTTAAGTTTTAAAATTTCTGGGACGGCAATAACTAATATATAAGGCTTTTTTGAAAAGTCAAATTGAAAACCTAAGGATAGCGTTAAATTTATATTAGTTTCTAGAATAGCCACTTGTTCATCGGATAGTAAAACTTCTATAGGTTCTAGGAGCATTTGCTTGTCAGTATATGCACTTTGAGATTTTAACTTTTCATATATGATTCTTTCGTGTCCTGCGTGTTTGTCTATTATTATAATATCGTTCTCGTACTCCACTAATATGTAGTTTTTAAAAGCCTCCCCTATAAGACGCAACTTAATATCTTGAGGTTTAACCTTGTTGTAAAAACTAGGCTTAGTAACTACACCTATATTTTTAAGGTCATCTTGAGGGGGAGTATTTTCAATAGGCTTAGGGCTATCCACTATAGGAGTTTTAAAGTTTGATATATTTTCAAATTTAGTTTCAGTAGTTGGAACTGTAATATCATTAGTTTTTGTAACTAAAGGTTGTTTTAATTCTGTAAGTTCTTCTATGATATGCGTATCTTGATTGAAAATAAATTCTGTGGAACTGTCTTCAATATTTTTTATTTCGTCGTCTGCAAAAGTATTCTTGAAATACTCTTTTAAGTTAGGCTCAAATATAAATGGATTCTTTTCTTCGTTATCGTTTACCACTTCATTTTCGGTAGGCAAATCCATGTTAGGTATATTAGGCTGAACATACTTCTCTTGAGGGATAGCTTTTTCTGTAACAGCTACATTAGAATTTTTAGTGTTTTCTAAATTGAAATCGTATATCAAACCCGATTTCATTAAGGCACTTTTCACTGAAAAGAATATAGCATTAAATACTTCGTTTTCATTAGAGAACCTAACTTCTGCCTTTGTGGGGTGAATGTTTACATCTAGGGTTTCAGGGGACATAGATAGGTTTATAACACACGCTGGGAACTTACCAGTCATTATATAGGAGTCGTAAGCCTCCTCTAAAGCTGTGGATAGTATCTCCGACTTTACAGCCCTACCATTTACAAAAAATATTTGATACTGTCTGTTTGCCCTTGCAAATAGCGGTTTTACGGTGTACCCCTTTACTTTGATACTTCCCTCTATGTAGTCTATAGGTACTAAATCTTTTGCGAAAGATTTACCATAGATAGAGTACACTGTCGCAAACTGGTCATTGTCGCCAAAACTTGTAAACTCTACCCTACCCTCACGAATGAATGTAAAAGCTACATCGGGGTGCGATACCGCTAACTTTTTCATAATTCCAGATATGGCATTTCCCTCTACAACGTCACGCTTTAGGAACTTTGCTCTTACTGGCACATTGTAGAAAAGATTTCTAACTATTATAGATGTACCCTCTGGGCAACCTGTACTCTCGTTTAAGACTTCCTCGCTACCCTCGATTTTGTAATGTGTTCCAAAAGGTTCGTCTTTGGTTTTAGTGAAAACTTCAACTTTTGCCACCGCCGACACCGACGCTAAAGCTTCCCCTCTAAAGCCTAAAGTCATAATTTTGTCTAGGTCGTCTTTGGTGGATATTTTACTAGTTGCAAACCTGATAAACGCTTTAGGCACGTCCTCTCGTGATATTCCTGTGCCATCGTCCGTGATTCGCATATAAGAAACCCCACCCCTTTGGATTTCCACTGTAATGTGTGTAGCGTGAGCATCTATAGAGTTTTCCACAAGTTCTTTAATCACTGATACTGGTCTTTCCACTACTTCCCCAGCGGATATTAACTCTGCAATATGTTTAGGTAAAACGTTAATCATTCTAGATTTGCAACTCCTTTCCTTTTAATTCATTATCTTAATTTTTTTAAAAATAATCTAGTGTATGGAACGTCTTTTGGACGTTCCAACGACTAAGATTAGCCTTCCATCTGTTTTAAGATTACTTTAGCTCTATCTATGACAACTTGTGGTAATCCTGCAAGTTTGCCAACTTCTATGCCGTAGCTGTCGTCTGCACCGCCACGGATAATCTTCCTTAAAAACTTGATAGTATCGCCTTGCTTTTGTACCGCAACACTAAAGTTTTTAACGCCTTGCAACTGTTCCTCTAAAGCGATTAATTCGTGGTAGTGTGTAGCAAATAGAGTCTTACAGCCTATCTCTTTAGTGATGTATTCCAAAACGGACTGTGCTATAGAGATACCATCAAAAGTAGAAGTTCCTCTACCGACTTCGTCTAGTATTACTAGGCTGTCTTTGGTGGCATACTTTAGGATATCCGCAACTTCGCTCATTTCCACCATAAATGTAGACTGCCCCGCTGATAAGTCATCGGATGCACCCACACGAGTGAATATCCTATCCACTATAGAAATACTTGCAGACTTACAAGGCACAAAGCTACCTATTTGAGCCATTAGCGTAATGAGAGCAGTTTGCCTCATAAATGTGGACTTACCTGCCATGTTAGGGCCTGTAACTATAGCCATTCTACAGTCAGAAGTGTTTAAGTAAGTATCGTTAGGCACAAATACGTCGTTATCTATCATAAGTTCAACTACTGGGTGTCTGCCGTCAACTATGTTGATAATTCCGTCGGTGGTTATGTTTGGGCGACAATAGTTATTCTTTAGAGCCACCTCTGCAAAGGAACATATCATATCTAGCATAGCAATAGCAGAAGATGTTTTTTGGCACTTATCTAGATGTTTGTACACTTCATTTCTAAGGTTGTTAAATATTTCAACTTCCAAAGCTAAAGACCTATCACTTGCGGATAGTATAGTATTTTCAGTAGATTTCAATTCTTCAGTGATAAATCTTTCAGCATTGGTTAGAGTCTGTTTCCTAATGTAGTCACTAGGGACTAACTCATAGTTAGACTTTGTAACCTCTATATAGTATCCGAATACACGGTTGTAGCCTATCTTTAGGTTTTTAATGCCAGTTCTGTCACGTTCTTGCTGTTCCGTCTTTTGAATGATACTCTCACCATTTTTCATGATATCTCTTAGTTCATCCAGTTTGGAATTAAAGCCCTCTTTAATAGCACCGCCATCCTTAGCGGATATAGGTGGTTCTTCCACGATAGCACTTTCTATTAAGTTAGAAATCTCATCTAGAGAGGATATATCTGCTTGAATCTGTGCTAATAGTGTAGAGTCTTGTGAAACTTTTTGCAACTGCTCTTTAATTAGGGGCATCTGTAGGGCTGTAGTAGATAGTGCTTTCAAGTCCCTAGGAGTAGCAGTTTTGTAGGCTACTTTGCCCATTAAACGTTCTATATCGCACACACTAGATAGCAAGTCTTTTATTTCCATTAGAGGGAGAGTTTTCTTAGTTAGGACTTCTACAGCGTCCAAACGGTTGTTAATATCCTGTTGGTTTATTAGAGGTCTTTCCACAGCAGACTTTAAGAATCTTCTACCCATAGCGGTTTTAGTCTTGTCTAGTACCCATATTAGAGAGCCTTTTCTGTCCTTGTTACGGATAGTTTCTTTAAGTTCCAAATTGTGTCTAGCGGTGTAGTCTAGTTCCATAAAGTCGGAATTTATTAGTACTTCCACACTGGTAAACCTACCCGTTAGCGACTTTTGAGTTTCTGCGATGTAGTTAAACATTCCGCATATAGCGTACTCTTTAAGTGTAGGGTTTAAAAAGTTTACATTGTCTACAGTGCCTTTAAACTGTGATAGTACTTCTTTACTTCTAAGTTTAGGGTTAAAACAAGATTGCACTCTAAAGGTTAATATAGATGTAGTTTTAATCCTAATAAAATCCGCTACAGACTTTAAAGTTAAAAAGTCGTTGGTGCATATAATCTCAGCGGGGCTATACTGCGATAGTAGGTTTATAATCTCATCTTGATAGTTTTTGCCAGAAACTTCTGTAACTAAAACCTTACCTGTGGATATGTCTGTAAAGCATAGTCCACACTTTTGTGATTCTAAATTCACATAGGCAGAACATATATAGTTATTAGAACTTTCGTCTAGCATGGTAGTGTCGGTAAGAGTTCCTGCTGTAATAATCTTAACAACGTCACGTTGCACCAAACCTTTTGATAGTGCGGGGTCTGTCAACTGCTCACAGATGGCTACTTTATAGCCTAAGTCCACAAGCTTTTTAATATATATATCACTGCTATGATAAGGTATGCCACACATTTCGGCTCTTTTCTCAAGACCGCAATCTTTACCGGTTAGAGTTAATTCTAACGCCTTAGAAACTTCTAAAGCGTCATCGAAAAACATTTCGTAAAAATCGCCTAACCTAAAGAACAATATATGCTCTGCATACTGTTCTTTAATGGTTAGGTACTGCCTCATCATAGGTGATAATTTTTTATTATTCTTAATTGAAAAATCCATAGAGTTAAATCACCTATACATAAAATTTTTTATCTACTTAAAGACTATGCACAACCGCCACAACTTGAACAACTTCCGCTACAGGATTGTGTAGTTGGGCAAGTTTCGGGGTCTGAACCGTTTGCACTAGCTGTGATAATCATGTTTATAGCACTCATAACAGCGTTCATAGTATCTTGAGCGTCGTTAAAAGCTACCATGTTGTCATTAGCTAGTATTTCGGAATAGGTATCCTTAATCTTTTGGTCTAGTTCTTGAAGTATGTCAGCGTTCTTGTCCTCTTTGGACATTTCTGTATTTAGTTGAACTCTGTTCATGTTAAACTCTTGAATTAGTTGTTGTAGAGTTTCGTCATTGTCGGCATTGTTTTTAGCAACGTTGTAAGCGATGTATCTTTCGTCTTCCTGTAGAGCTTTACCTAAATCTCTAGCCATTCTTTCTAATTTATCCATAATTAAAATCTCCTTTTTTT
>CAYXNU010000036.1:0-10978 GCA_964466485.1 uncultured Ruminococcus sp. | reverse complement strand
AGGCTTTATGAATGATGAAAAATTTCACCGATTAACCCGGAGAGAAGAATTTTCTATGTTTAAATTCTTCGTCGCCGTAATCTAGTACATATTCAGTTAGAGTTAGCATAGCATTAGGTAGGCAGTAGTTACAGATGTTACCACTCTTAGCAAACTGCATAAATCTGTCACCAGTTCTACCAGCACGATAACAAGCAGTACAGAAACTAGGTATGTAACCATTCTTAAGTAACATCTTTAGAACTTCAGCCTCTGAACGCTCATCGGATACTTTAAACTGTGCGGTGCTTTGGTCGTCGCAGTCACCAGATAGGTCACCGTGTTTTAATCTTTCAGCGTAGCCACCAACACCAGTACATGAACCGCCACTAGTTTGAGAGATACCTAAACCTATAATCTCATCACGGAAAGAAGCTTCTTCTCTAGTAGAGATAATCATTCCAGTATAAGGAACGGCAACTCTTAGCACTGCTATGATAGTCTTAAACTGTTCGTCGGTAACTATATGTGGGAAAGTGGATAAATCTACACTTTCGGCAAAACGCACCCTAGGAATAGATATAGTATGTGGACCTACTCCAAAAACATCTTCTAAGTGTTTAATATGTAGCATAGTACCGATAACTTCATACTTATACTCATATAGACCATATAGCACACCTATTCCGACATCGTCTATGCCACCTTGCATAGCTCTGTCGTGGGCGGTAGTATGGTAATCATAATTGCTCTTAGGTCCTGATGGATGTAGCTTTTCATAGGTAGGCTTGTGATAAGTTTCCTGAAATAGCACATAAGTTCCGATACCAGCCTCTTTTAGTTTCTTGTAATTTTCAACAGTAGTAGCTGCTATGTTTACATTAATTCTACGGATTTCGCCGTTTTCGTTCTTAGTAGCGTAAGCAGTTTTCATGCACTCTAGGATATAGTCTATGGAGCAGTTAGTATCATCCTCACCAGCTTCCATAGCTATACGTTTGTGACCCATAGCCTCGATAGCACGACATTCCTCGGCAACTTCTTCTTGAGTAAGCTTTTTCCTTTTAATGCAAGAACCTGTATGGTATCCGCAATACTTACAACCGTTTACGCAGTAGTTAGATACATATAGAGGAGCAAACATAACTATTCTTTTACCATAGATTTGTTCCTTAATCTTTCTAGCAAGAGCGAAAATCTTTTCTCTTAAAGATTTGTTTTCAACGTTTTCACAAGCGTGTAGTAGGACAGAAACTTCCTTGTAGTTTAAGCCAACAAGAGTTTCTGCTTTAGCTAATATTTGGTCTATTAGTTCCACATTGTTTTTGTTTTGTTCACCATAAGCTAAAGTGTCTAAAATTTCCTCATGACAGACGAATTCTTCTGCCTTATTAGATTTGCTGTTAAACATTTTTAAATTACCTCACAATCAAATTTAACATACTACAGTATATTATACATCCTAAAAGTAACATTGTCAATATATTTCCAAATATATTTTATGATATATTTGTGAAAATTCTACAATGGCAAACCGCCGTTACTTTTTTGAGTGCTACAGCATATAGAACGCTGTGCGGATATAGTTTCCAGTGTGTCACCTAGTTGAGTAGTCATAGCAGAAAATATAGTAAGTTCGTCATCTGTAAGTTGCTGTGCTAGAAAATTAGCAAAGGCTGTTATTAGAGTAGTCAATTCACAAGGGTTTATATTGCAAGTATCCATATTACAAAACACCTCCATAGGATAAATTATTTCTGTAGGGAACGGCGATTCGCCGTTCCGTAGCTAAAAAAGCTGTTCCATACATAGTATGCCAATAAATTAATTTTGTGAAAGTTCGCTAGTTTTAGTTGAAATGTTAATTTTTTTGTGTTATAATAATATCACTACATAATAGATAATAAAGCTAAGTTTAATAGCTTTACAAGAAAGGATTTTTTTATGAACGCTTTAAAAAAAGTGATGTCTGCAGTACTAGCGACTTCCATGTGTTTTACTATGTGTCAAGGGATTTCAGCGAGTGCCTATAGCACCGACGACCCTGTAAAAATCATGTGCGTAGGTGACTCCATAACAGATGGCTATGGATTACAAGGCTCTTACAGAAAGTACCTATATCAAGACATAGTAGCTAACAATATCAGTGTGGATATGGTAGGTGCTTACGGTTCAAACGAGGAATCATACTACAATAGTTCTACTAACTCTACTATATCATACGATGGCAACTATACCGCTATTAGTGGATACGCTATCCAACAGATGACTAGCGGAGAGTACAGAAACGGCATTTACGAAACCATTAAAGATAACAACATTATGCAAACTTGTCAACCTGATATAGTCTTACTACAGATAGGCACTAATGACATTATCAGCAACTACAATGACGGTATAATAGACCGTTTGGAAAACCTTGTAGACTACCTAATCGACAACATGGACGAAGACGGTACAGTATTCGTTACTACTATACCTTACATGGACGCTACTAACAGTGAAGTTTACACATGGTTTACCCACTATGACGACTACTACCTAGTATCTCAAGACGAACTCGCTAAAGAGATAAACTCCTGTGTAGATAGCTACAACGCACAGATTAAAGAAATGGTTGAAAGAAAAATATCCGAGGGTTGCAAAAATATCCAGTACGCCGATATTAACAGCGTTGTAAACTATAAGACAGAACTCCGTGACGGTGTACACCCTAACGATACTGGCTATCAAAAGATGGGTGAATATTGGAGCGATGTTTTAACATCATACCTTAGCAACAGTGACAGTAGCGAAAGCACCACTACTAGTGCAACTACTACCGCTACTACTCCTGTTGAAACTACTGAGGTTACTACTACCGTTACAGAAGTAACTACCACAGACGTTACATTCCCTAGCGAAACTACTACAGTTACTACTAGTGCTAGTGACCCTTACGCTAAGTTTAACTTTGACGTTAATGGCGACGGCGAAATAAACGTTATAGACCTAGTATTCCTAAAGAAAAAAATTCTAGGAATGATATAGTTTTATAGCATATTGTGAATATACAAAAAAATTCGGAATGTCATATATAGGCATTCCGAATTGCTTTATGTTGTTACAAATATTTAAATAAATATTAATCAGTGGATATATCTCCCATGACGATACCACGTCCATTAGTGGCGAAGTATACCCTACCAAATACGTTGCTATCACCTGTGATAGACTTAGTTAAGTTTCCAAATAGATGGTAGTCGTCGTTAAGTTTATCCCACGTTTGACCGCTATCAGTAGAACGGAATATTCCATCCCCTAGACCGTCAACACTGCCCATAGCATATACAGTTTGAGGGTCGCCGTCGTTTTCGCCTATGCCAAAGCCTATGCAATCAGCGGAAATAGTCTTAATAGCCTCAAAAGTTTGTCCGCCATCTGTGGAATGCATTAGTAGACCACTGCACACCCAAACGTCGCCCTCTGCAGTAGCAGAAGTATATAGGTTAGCCCCCGATGCCACTAGTGCCTCGCTCTTAGTGAAAGTCTTTCCGCCGTCCTCGGAATAATAGAAACTGCCATCCGAAATAGCATAGAACTTATCATCGTTAATCTTGTCAGCTACTACAGTAGCACCGTATGGTAGACCCTCACATTCAAACCATGTTTGTCCAAAGTCTGTAGTGCCGTAAGGTTTTGCTTGAATACTTCCAGCACACCATATTAAGGTAGTGCCGTTAGCACTTAGAGCCAAATATCCATCTTGATAACTTTCGTAACCCTCTGGGGTACTAGCTACAGCTTTCCACGTTAGACCGCTATCAGTGGAGTACCTAATGCCATTTCTAAAGTTGCCAGTATAGGCTACAATATCGGAATTTTGCCATGCACAGTCTATATCGTTAGGGTCGCCGTTCTTAAAGAAATCCTCATCACTAGGAGCGACTTCTACATCCTCATGGCGGAAACCTGTTAAGTCGCCCATAATAGAGTACATTTCCACTTGACCGCTTTCCTTAGGTGGGGATATCATTTCGTATATAGCAGTTTCTTCTATGCCGTTAGCGTGTGCTGTAATGGTTACATTGTCGCCCATGTTGGTAGCATTTGTAGTAGTGAATATAGTAGCACCAGTACCATACATAATCTCATCGGAGTTAAATGGGTTGATATTTACGTCGCTAATCCACCAACCTGTTTTAGCCTCATCGTTGCCCCACTTGAGCCAGTCAGAGGCGGAAGTATCCATAGTATAGTGTTTATTCTCTCCTTGACCGTTTCCCTCAAATAGAGATTCCCACGTTTTACCGCCATCTGTAGAACGGTAAATATTATCTGTAGGCGACCACAAACCCAAACTAGATACGACTAAAGTATCAGGGTTTTGAGCATCCACAGATACGCCACCGAACCCAAAACCATCACCTGCACCACTAGGAGTAATATCTGTAGCAGTGCCATCTGCTAAGTTGTAAGAGTATACTTTACCGCTAGTAGGTGATAGGTTAGGGCCACAGTTGTCGCTGTAGACTACATACATATTTCCATTTTCGGATATGTCAGCCTCTAGGGGGTACATACCCGTTAGAGTTTCCCCGAAAGTTTCCCACGTTTCGCCACCATCGGAACTCTTATATATACACTCGCCATTGTTCATAGCTACACCGCAATAGATATCTTTAGTCTTTTCGCCCTCACTAGAGGAAGATTTATCGAACACTACCCACATAATACCTATAGGGTTGCTCTCTTGAGAGTATGTGCCTACCACTGGAAAACTCTCTACAGTTTCCCACGTTTCGCCGTAGTTGGTGGAACGCATTAAACCGTTACTTCTAGTACCAAAGTATATTATAGAGTTGTCGTTAGGGTCTACCATTAGACGTTCACCAGTACCACGACCAGAAGTATTTCCGCCCAAACCGAAGTCCAAATCGTAACGAGTCCACGTTTCGCCATAGTCATCGGAAGATAGAATAGCACCGTTGCTATTTAGGTATGTGCCACAAGCTAAGTATACTCTGTTAGGTTCTACGTTGTCGGTAGCGATACTTTCTATGCCTATTAAGTTCCAATCATCCGAGCCTAAACTATCTGTGATAGGTATCCACTTTTCCTCTGTGCTGTCCCAACGATAAGCACCGCCTATATCGGTACGAGCGTATACTAAGCCCTCCTCCTTGTAGTTGTAAACCATTCCGGGGACGTAGCCACCGCCATTGATAGCAACGTTGCTCCACTCATAGCTGACGGTAGCACCGTTAAGACTACTGCTATCAGTAGAGGTATTGCTTTCGGTATCGCTAGTACTTGAACTAGAGTTAGAACATCCTAAAAGCATTACAGACATTGCTAAAGTTAGATTAACTAGTTTTGCAATTATAGACTTTTTTACCATAGTTAAATATTCCTTTCTAATTTAATTTTAAATTAACGCTAGTTGTTAATGTTAATATCACCAATACTTATAGAGTTGTTGTTAGCGTTATCTCCGTCAGCAGAAGTTTCAGTAGATATTTCAAAGCCGTCTACATCTATGTTTACGTTTTCGTCTATATTGATTTCACCAACGTATATGCTATTGTTGCCATTTGATATAGATACAGCACCCTCTTTAATAGAGTCGCTGGAGGTATCGTCTGTGTAAACTTCTGTAGTTTCAGTTTCAGTAGTTTGTGAGATAGTTTCCTCAACTGGTGGTTGTTCTGTAGTTACCTGTGTAATATCTGTAGCAGTTTCTATATTATCACTAGTAAGCCTAATGGTATTGTATATTACTGCCACTGCTAGGCATATTACTACCAGTATGGATATTAACAGTTTAACGTTTATTTTATCATTCATGTTATCATCCTTTCAAAAAATATTTAGGAACTTTTTATTGATTATAACACATATGTATTAAATTTTCAAGATGTATATTTATAAGTTGATTATATCTTTTTCATAAAAAAAAGCATTTGTACTTGACTTTTTTGTGACTTTATGTTAAAATCAATTGTAGATATATATTAGGAGGTCTTATATTATGAATTTAGACAAACCATTAACTGTAGCAGTAACAGGTGCATCAGGATTTTTAGGAACTTATATAACTGCATCACTACATAGAAGCGGACACAATGTTATAGCCCTTGGCAGAGATAAGAAAAGATTACATATGTTTGACGAAATAGGTATCCAAACAGAATGGTGGGACTTACGTTACGCTGATAACTTCGATTTAAGCGGTGTAGACGTTGTAGTACACACCGCTGGTATGACAGATATGTGGGGAACTCTTAGAGATTATATGCGTTTTAACAACGACTTGACAGATATTCTAATACAACGTTGCATTAAAGACAAAGTAAAAAAATTGATATATATATCATCAGCAGAAGTGTACACCGACAACAACGACCGCTTTGACGTTGCCGAAAATGACTACATAGTAGAAAATAACTTCAGCTACTTTGCACAGTCTAAAATTAAAGCTGAAACCCTACTAAAACAGTATGAGGGTCACTATATGGATATTATCGTTCTTAGACCTACAGATATTATCGGGCAATGGGATACTAAATTTCTTTGCAATTTGGTAACCCTTAGTGAAAACGGTGGTATTCCTCTATACAAGAACGGTAAGAATATTATTAACCCTTGCGGTATCGAGAACTTTGTTCATGCAGTGGAGTTGGCAGTAGATAGCCCTCTAACCCCTACAAAAGAGTTTAGAGTTTACAATATCTGTGGCGAGGCTAGTTGGAAGTTTAAAAACTTCGTCGATAAGGCTTTCTACTATATGGGCGAAACTCCTCACTACAAAAAAGAGGCATCCTTTAGTAAATCCCTAAAGATTGCCGAAAATAATGAACGTGTAGCATTCGCTCAAGAAAACCCTGAAGCCCCTCGCATTACTCAAAGATGGCTATGCAAGTATGGTGTTTCTCTAACTATAAACACCGACAAAATTAGACGTGAACTACTCTACAAGCCAATACGTCCTATGGATGCAACTCTTAGAGATTTTGCTAACTGGTACAAAAAGTACAAAGATACTAAGTTCCGTTCTATGGACGATAAAACAATAGTATAACATGGATACACATATATAGTCATTACGAAATGGACACATATACCAAAATGGTTATGTGTCCAGATTTTTTATATATACTACTTTTTGTTAAGCGTTAGGGTAACGTTCCATAAGCTTTAATGCTACCTTTATGCCATCCACTGCAGATGACGTTATACCACCCGCATAACCCGCACCCTCACCGCAAGGATAGAGGTTATCTAAAGATGTAGAAGTCAATGTAGCATTGTCACGAGTAATTCTCACTGGGGAAGATGTTCTAGTTTCGGGGGCAGTCATAAGAGCATCGCCATCACCAAAACAAGCCATTTTGTGAGAGAATACGTCTAAACCTAGTTTTAACATATCCGTCACGAAACTAGGAAAAAGTTCCGAAAGGTTGCAAGGTGTAACCCCTATGGCATACGTTGGCGATATCTTAGAAGTAACGTCAGCCTTGCCATTTAGAAAACCTCTAACCGATGTGCATGGGGCTTTATAGTTTTCTCCACCTAGTGCAAAAGCTTTGCGTTCCAAAGAACGTGCAAAGTTTACGCCATCCATAGGGTGCGAACCATAGTCCCTAGGCGATACAGATACCACCATTGCAGAGTTTGAATTGTCGCCGTTACGGGAGTACTCGCTCATGCCGTTGGTTACTACCCCACCTACTTCACTAGACGATGGTACTACATATCCCCCTGGACACATACAGAATGTATACACTGCTCTGCCATCGTTTAGCCTATGCGAAAGTTGATACTCACCAGTAGGCAATAGAGGGTTTTCAGCGTGTTCTCCATATAGGCTGTAGTCCACACTCTGCCTAGAATGTTCTATTCTAACGCCCACTGAAAAGGCTTTAGGCTCTAGCGTTACGCCTCTATTGAGTAATAGTTCAAAAGTATCCCTAGCAGAATGCCCCACTGCTAATACTACCGCACTAGGTGAAAATTCCAAACCGTTTGCCTTTACTACAGATATATTTCCACTAGCAACGTTAAAATCATCCATTTGCGTGTTGAAATGTACTTCACCGCCTAACTCGATAATTCTATTGCGGATGTTCTTAACTATGTTTCTAAGCTTGTCTGTGCCTATGTGGGGTTTAGCTTTAGTTAAAACGTCTTTGGTAGCCCCGAATTCCACAAAGCGTTCTAGAACGTACTTGCAAAGGTCGTCCTTAATGCGTGTAACTAGTTTGCCGTCGGAGAACGTACCTGCACCACCCTCGCCGAACTGAACGTTGCTTTTCTCGGAAAATTCTCCACCATTCCAAAATTGCGATACAGCTTTAACTCTATTTTCCACACAGTCGCCACGCTCTAGTATGATAGGCTTATAGCCATTCTCAGCTAATAGCAAACCGCAAAACATTCCCGCTGGACCAAAGCCAACTATTAGAGGTCTGCCCTTGTATTCGCCAGTAGCCTTTATAGGATTTAGTTTAAAAGGCTCTACATAAGTACACTGCCTTTTACCCACACAGATACGTTCTTCCATATGGCTATCCTTAAGGCTGATATATACCGAATTTACAAAGTGTATGTTATCCCTCTTTCTAGCATCTAAAGAAGTCTTGTAGAGTTCTGCAGAGGCGACATCTTTAGGGTTTAACTTAAGTAGTTTTAAAGTTCTAAACACTATCGCTTCTTTGCTTTCGCTTAAACTAGATTTCACTTGTGATACTATTATTGCCATAAAAAACCTCCTGTCTTTAGAATTATAGATTTAACGATGGCGAATCGTTATATATTACATATTTTCCGTTATAGGACGCAAAACCTTGCAAGGGTTTCCCACGGCTACCACGTTAGGGGGTATATCCTTAGTAACCACAGAACCTGCACCTATTACAGAATTATCCCCTATGGTTACACCTGACAATATTGTAGAGTTTGAACCTACCCAAACGTTTTTACCTATCCTTACTGGTGATGGTATAGTATCGGCACGACGTTGTGGGTTTAAATCGTGGTTTAGGGTAGCTATTACCACATTATGCCCTATTAGAGAGCCGTCCCCTATGAATATTCCACCTTGGTCTTGAAAGTGACAACTGGAATTAATAAACACTCCATTGCCCACATGAATGTTTTTACCAAAGTCTGTATAGAATGGTGGGAATAGTGCAAAGGTGTCGCTTACGGGTTGCCCAATGAGTTTAGAGAACAGTTCTCTAACGGTTTGTGGTTCATGGTATGAGCCATTTAATTCAGCGGTAATACGCATAGCCTCGTTACTGATTTCTATTTCAAACTTGTGCATATCCGAACCGCCAACTATAGTTTTGCCTTGATTTAAATGTTCTAAAATATCTTGTAATTCCATAATAAAACACTCCTTTAGGTTTAAACTTCTCCCTTGCACCAGTTGGAAAACTTTAGTGTAGAGTTCTCCTCGGATAGGTGTGAACTGTCGTTAAGATAGTCAACATTCCAGTCTGTGAGAGAGTTAAATACAATCTTCGATACCGCTGTGTTATCCGACCACTTTAGCATAGGCATATACGATATATCTGCGTGGTTTAGGTAGCACTGATAGTTTCTAATGGCACACCCATGAGATACCACCGCTATAACCATATTGCGTTTAAGTTTCAAGTTTTCCTCTAGGATACTTTCCATAGCATTAACCATTCTGTCATAGACCTGTTGCATAGTTTCGCCATTAGGAGGGGCAAAAGCTTTTTGATTATTTTTCCAGTTGTAGTACTGTTCTGGGTAGAGTGTAGGCAAGTCTGCCCAACTCTTACCCTCAAAATCTCCCCCACAGATTTCCACTATGTTGGAATCTTTAATCAAATCCAAATGGTGATAGTAGTTCACTGCTTGAGCGGTTTCCACTGCCCTACTAAGGGTACTAGTGTATACTCTATCCAGTGGGATATCTTTAAAGCGTTCCTTAAGTTCCTCTAACTGCCTATAGCCCTTAGGGGATATCTTTTCGTCAATGCTCCCTTGAAAGACTTCATTTACGTTGCCCATAGCCTCCGCATGACGTATTAGATACAACTCTACCATGGGATTACACTTCCCACAATCTCATTAATATCTTTAATGCCTTTGCTATCTAGCCACTGGTTCATTTCGTCAATAATCTGTATAGGGGCATAAGGGTTAGTAAATACTGCTCCCCCGACTTGTACAGCCTTAGCACCTGCCATCATCATTTCTATAGCGTCAGTACCGCTACTAATACCGCCCATTCCGATTACTGGAACTTTTACAGCGTTGGATACTTGCCAAACCATTCTAACGGCTACTGGGAACACTGCTCTACCTGAAAGTCCACCCATGTTATTTTTTAGTACTGGTCGTCTAGTATTGATATCTATCTTCATACCTAGTAGGGTATTTATTAGAGATATGCTGTCTGCACCCTCATACTCTACAGCCTTAGCGATATCTACTATACTTGTAACGTTTGGCGATAGCTTAACTATTAGAGGTTTGTTAGTAGCCTTTCTAACTGCTCTAGTAATCTCACTAGCACCCTCACAGGATACACCAAAAGTAGCACCGCCCTTTTTTACGTTTGGACAGGATATGTTTAGTTCTATCATGTGTACGTCGGTTTCGTTTAGTTTTTCAGCGATGGTTACACACTCTTCAATGGTAGAACCTGCAATGTTAGATATTATTACAGTATCCTTAGTCAAAAGGTTTGGAAGTTCTTTTTCAATAAAGTGGTCTATACCAGGGTTTTGTAGTCCTACAGAGTTTAACATTCCACTAGGGGTTTCTGCAATTCTCGGGGATGGATTTCCCATTCTCTTAGTGATGGTAGTACCCTTAGTAGATATACCTCCCAACTTTGACAACGGATATAGTTCTTCATACTCACGACCATAGCCAAATACGCCACTAGCTGGGATTACTGGGTTTTTAAAATCCACACCACAAATATTTACACCTAAGTTTGCCATTAGAATACTACCTCCTTAGAATTGAACACTGG
>CAYXNU010000035.1:0-11016 GCA_964466485.1 uncultured Ruminococcus sp. | reverse complement strand
CTAGTTTAAAGATTGAGTATACTGTAATTGTACCACAATTAGCATATAATTTCAACAGATACCACTTAGAGTATAAAAAAAACTTTCAAATGTGGTAAGCTTATCATTGCTAAAAGCAAATCTTTGTGATATAATATATTATGTTATTATAATACATCAAGGGAGGTTTATATATTTTGAAAAATGTATTAGTTACTGGTGCTTGTGGCAGAATCGGGGATTCTATGTGTTCGGGTTTGTTAAAGAAAGATTTTAGCGTTATTGCCATGGATAACGACCTAAGCGAACATAACAAAGGCAAAGAAAACTTTACCTTTATATCCTGTAAAGACGGCATAACACCTACTCTTAAAAGCATTTTTGAGGATTATAAAATAGATGCTGTGGTACATTTAGCTTGTACCGCCGACAACGATATGGGATTTACTTTCACTGAAGAAGAAGCTAAAATCAGTGAGGAGTACGACAAAAATATATATAGCATGGCTATCAAAGCCAACGTTTCACATTTGGTTTTAATTAGTACTAGTCAAGTGTACCAAAAGGTAAAGTCTAGAGAACCACTTAGAGAAGTGGATAGCTTTATCAAGCCCGTTACCAACTATGGCAAAATGAAACTAGCTAGTGAAAGGGCTTTAATCGCTGAAAGTAAAAACAACAAGGAAACTGCTATCGCTATAGCTAGAGTTCCGCAAGTTTACTCTTTAGACCTATACGAAAACCTAGTCACTAAGATTTTAGACCCCAAAAACGGAATGTACTTTATATACCGTAAAGGTGAGTACGGTTTTCAAATGTGTTGCATACACAACCTTGTAGATTTTACCGTATCGTATATACGTCAAGCTGATGGCAAATCCTCCTCGGATATCTTTAACGTTTGCGACAAAGACCTTACTACTGCTAGTGATATTATCAACTTTATGAAAACACACCACCGCATAGGTATCGTGGAAAAACGTTCCGAACCTAAGGAAAACCCTCTCAGTAAGATAATGTCTAAAATAGTTTCCAACGACGAAAAAACCAACTACAGATATCTAGACTTCGACACCATACTAAGCAACATAGCTATAGACAACAGAAAAGCTACTAAATTTTGTCCATTCAAGTGGAACATAAACAACACTAAATAACGTGATTCTGTACGAAACGGCTTTAAAGATTGAAACTTTGTAGGGAACGGCGATTCGCCGTTCCGCTGTATAAAATAGCCGTTTCGCTATATAAAAATAGTATAACATTTTTGAAAGGATTTTTTTACTATGAAAAGATTAAAAAGAACGCTCTCAATAGCATCGATTATTGCACTAAGTGTAGTGTTTGGTGCTTGTGGTTCTACATCTTCCGAATCCGTAAACGATAAAGATTTGGATGAGGCTACCCGTGAGGAGATATCTTCCATAGTTGCCAATGAACCATTACTAACTGGAGAACTAGAAAACACAACTATTAAGTGGCTAGGCAACTGGGATATAAACCCCGACTCTACTGGAAAGAACGTACCTATAGAATTAGCAGTATTTCAAGAACGTTACGGCGGAACTATAGAATCCAAAATAGTTGCATGGTCACAACGTTTCGACTCCTTAGCAAATGCTATCAATGGAGATGAGGGTATAGACTTCTTCTCTGCTAGTGATTTCGATGCATTCCCAAAAGGTGTAGTTAAGTCCATGTTTGTACCTGTAGACGACTATGTAGATTACGACTCCGAACTTTGGGCAGACGTTAAAGACGCTAACGACTCCCTAATGTGGAACAACCAACACTACATAATATGTACTCAAGTTACTGGCGACAACGCTGTAATAATATACAACAAGGATACCATTGAGGAGTACAACCTAGAAGACCCATACGAGCTATATCTCAATGGCGAGTGGACATGGGACAAGATGGAAGAAATGCTCCTAGAGTTTGTAGACGAAAGCGAAGAACAGTACGGCTTAGACGGTTGGTCATTTGAGAGTGCTATATCTAAGACTACTGGTGTAGCATATGTAGGTTTGGAAAACGGCAAGTTAGTCAACAACCTTAGAAACTCCGACCTTGAACGTGTACAAGCCTATATGCAAGATATGTACGATAAAGGCTTATTCTTAAACAAGGCAGACTTTGGATGGTCTGAACAGCCACAGTTTATAGGCGAGGGCAAAGAGTTATTCTATCCTAGTGGATTGTATACCCTATACACCACCGCCGACCAATGGCAGTCCACATTTGGCGAAAACGTGTTCTTTGTGCCTATGCCTAAAGACCCCGAATCCGACAGCTACTATGTACCTGCTGGTCTAGACGGCTACTTAATGGTTCGTGGTGGACACAACCCAGAGGGTGTAATTAAGTTTGCAGAATGCAAACGTGCTGAACTCATGAACGACAGAGCCATGGAAATCGCTAACGAACAACTATTTACCGAGTACGACTGGACTCAAGAAATGTACGATATGAAGTTTGAACTAGACCGCCTTGCTAGTGAACACCCAGTATTTGACTTCTATACAGGTGTTAGCACAGACTTAACAAACATCCTTGATAGCGGTACTGCTGGTATAAGAGTTTCCACTGGTGGTGAAGTTACATGGGCTCAAGCTGTAGAGGCTAACTATGACGCTGTAGATACTCTTATCAATGAAGTAAACTCTGCCATTATCGACAGCGACGACGACGAATAATATTAATTACTAAAAATATAAAAATCGGAACGACTTATAATATTTGTCGTTCCGTTTTTTTTAATATTAAAAAATACCTATGTTTCATAGGATAGATAGTTATCAGTGTAGGCATATACTTTAGTAACGATGTTTCCATTGTTGCCATCTATTTCAAGCTTAGAAACTCTACTCTTTGGGAAGTAATCGAATATAGTTACATAGTCGCAAATATCCTCCCCTTGATAGCCATTGTAGGTAGCATATGCAAAGTGATACCCACGCATACTAAAGTTTATCTTATGTGTGAGTGCATCCTGTGGATTGCTTAGATATTGTTTGTCAAGGTCTATCTGTTTGTGGCGGACTATGTTTAGATTACTTGCTACTTTGTTGCTAAGGTTGTATACGCTGTACGTTCCGTTAATATCTTGCATATGGATATCGCTAACTATCTTAGTAGTGTCTACACCCGCCCCAGAAGATATTACCATATCTTTAGTTAGTGTTAAGGTAAAGGGGTTTTCCTTTTTGGAAATCATTACAGTATTGTTGCAAACGTAAGGGTGACCCTCGTTTACCTTGTGGGTTAAGTTTACTATAGCGTCCCACAAACTAGAAGACGACTTTACATATATGTAGTTTACCACGGTATCGTCATCTTGATGGGAAATTTCAGGGATAGTTATAAAGCTGTCCACAAGGGTGTTTAAAGATACCGAACTTTTCAAACCAGGTTCTAGTTGGTTTTGGCATAGCAAAGCTGTAAAGCTTTTAGAGGATATGCTTACAGTGTTGTAGTTTGGATACCTATTCAAACTAGAAGTATCTACAAAACCGCAGTGTATAGTATTGCCATTAAGGAATAGTTCAACCTTTTTGTACACACCCATTATAGATGTTGGAATAATAGCCTCTACCTTTAGGGTGCTGTAAGGTGTATAGTATTCTTTAACTATTCTAAAGGATAGAACATCCTCACAGATAATCTCTTGATTGTTAGACGTAGTTAGTTTCAAGGTAACTTTATTCATTAGTACTTTCCTCCGAAACTGTGCTAAAAGATTCCACACCCATAAAGGTTATTTCACACTCTTGATACACACTAGATATCTGTTCCTTAAAAGAATACTTGCTTAGTGTTAAGCCCTCAAACTGTATGGAGTTTAGAGTAAAGCCTACACTCTCGGAAGAATTTAGCAACCCCTCTAAAGATAGTACTACCTCATTGCCAGTAGTCTTTGGGAAGTATCCTTTTATAGTTAGTATGTATGGCTTAATGCCGTTGGTATACATTACGGTGTCGTTGGACATGGTAAAGTAACTAGATAGTGCCTTTACATGGTCTACCTTATAGGATATAACTTCAAAGTTTAAGTTATCTAGGGATATGGTATTATGTACCCTTGAACTTTCTTGTTGCATAGAAAAAACCTCCTACTCAAAAGTGTTAATGCATTCCACTACTATGGTGTTACTGGATTCCATTCTATCTATGTATTTGGTATAGTTTGGAGTTCCTTTCTTTACAGATAGCACATTAAACTCATTAGATTTCATTAGAGCGTTTAAGATGTAGGTATCGAAGTAGTTGCTTACTATATTAGCGTTAGTGTCGGAATGCATTATAACCCTAACGTTAAAAGCAATCTTATCCTTAGAGAAGTCTTGAGAACTACTTTGAATATCATAAGAACACTCCTCAGAATTTATACTTACAGTTACAAAACTTTCAGGTCTAAGGGATAACTCTGTAGTGTCGTACTCTAGGTACACGTTTAAAGGTGACATATTCTCTAAAGCGTTTTTAAAGTCGTTAAGTATCGACATATTGGATAAAACCTCCTTGTAAATGATAATAATAAAATATAAAAATATTATACATATATCGGAACGCCATACTTTGACGTTCCGCTTTTTTTAATTTATACGCTTTTAAAACAAAAGCCCTCATCTTTAATAATATCCTTGACAGTTGCAAGGTAACTATAGAACATATTATAAGCGTCGGCTAGTTGGTCTTTGCCGTCATGCTTTTGCGATACAGCCCCCGCATAGGTGTAGTTAAGTCTATCCCTAGAGGACATAAACTGCTGATACTTTAAGTTTGCTAAGGATGCACACACATAGTTAAGTCTTTCGTCAGTGGAACTGGAACTATCTTTTAAAAGTTTGGTAACGTCATCCATAGCAGATTGAACTATTGCTGAATATGTAGAAACGTTTTTTACATCGGAAAATAGTTTAAAGAGGTCGTTAATGGTATCGAGGTTCAAAAGAAATCACTCCTTAAAGTTTAAATTCGCTTAAAGTATTTTCGTTCATACTGCTAGACTTTTCTACTTTTAGTTGTGAAAATACCTCATCACAAGGTGTAGGCTTAGATAGTAAATCCTTTTTGATAGCAATTAAGTCGTTTAGAGATAGCATATCTAAATGCTTTTCTAGTACTTGATTGTTATAGTCTTTCAAAAAGCCTAGCCTTACGATATCGCTCTTTAGTTCTTCAAACATAGTAGAATACATCTTGTCTTTAACCTCTGCACTTTGGGAGTCGCTTAAAGCCCCAAAATGTTTAGTAACTCCTGCATTTACTTGTGCAGGAACAGCCACGAAACTCCACTCATACGCATCGGTAATATCGTCTAGGATAGTGTAACATAGTTTACCGCCGTAATATCTGCCACCAACGTGGTTGCAACTGTCCTTGTACTTATCCTTACCACAGATAGAACATCTATGAGTATCCGCAGAACACGAAACGCTAACTTCCTTTTTAATACCGCCATCTATCTCTTTAATTAGGTCAGCATTAGAAGAAGTTCTAACCATATAGGCATTCCCTTTTAGACACTTATAGGGGTTGCCGTTTTTAGTAGTCTTGTTGTCGTCTAGAACCACTTGAGTATCAAATATTCTAGAAGTTTGGTTAGTTCCTGTAGCATTGTGGTCGAATATACCAGTTTTGCCTATGAATAGCTTTTGTAGAGTATCCAAAGCCATATCGGAAAAAGCCTCGTTGTCACGGTCTATGTCGTTATCGCAGAGTATAACGTCGAATATATAAACCTCGTCTTGAGTGTGTTCACGTCTAGTAAAACTATTTAACTTTTCTAAAAGTTGTTCATCTTCCATAAAAAATATCTCCTTTCTTTAATGCAAATCCGATTATAATCAAATTTGCATTTTTTAAGTTCATTGCAAAAAAAGTTTTTAGGTTTTTGTAGGGAACGCTCAGGGAAAGCGTTCCGTACAAAGTAATATATTAAATTTTCTAAAACTAAGCAGTCTTAACGTTTAGAATCTTCATAGCATCGTTTACGATAGGTCTAAATAGGTAGTTAATACCTACTGAAATGCTATCTAGTTGTCTGCTGATAATTCTGTCAGCCTCTAGGAACATATCAGGGCTAGTAATAAACTCTAGGGCGAAACTCTTATCTAAAGCGATTAGTTGGTTATCCTCCACCATAGATGACTTAATTAGTGTAGCACCGAATGGCAATACAACCTCTGGGGAATCGTTAGTGTTACAGCAGTTGCAGTTGTAGTTGGATACTTCAGCAAGTGTAAGAATCTTAGCACACATTGCAGGGGAAGCAATGATAGTACTAACGTTATAGTCTGTGAACTGACCGAATAGGTTAGCTAAGTCGGAATATGCAAGTGCAGTGGAAGAAGTTTCTATTGCAGAGGCATTATCTAGAATAGTATCAACCGCCTTTGAATATATAGCAGAACCTATTCTTCTACCTATAATGCGTAGTTGTAAAGATAGTAAATCAATCTTCTGTTGTCTAATAACTTCATAAGGGCAGTTAATAACTCTAGCGATTTTCTTTACATCGCAAGTAGTAGAAGATTCATAGATAGTACTATCTGGGATACTGTTACCCGCAGCGATATTGCTAGTATAAGCATTAGGGTCATTGATGTAAGTACTCTTGTACACTGTGGAAGTAGTTAGAGTAGTTACAGCTACAATCTTTTCAAGGTTGCTATCTTCTATACCTTGTAGAACACATCTTTTCATGTATTCAGGGAATAGCACAGCGGTTTCTGTAGTAGAAAAGAACTTTTCTACCTTGTCGCAGTTAGCACCCTTGATTTTTATATCGTATCTCTTTAGTTGACGTTCATAAGCGTCAAGGTGTTCTAAAGGAGTACCTATATAGTTTTCACTAGGGTCTTTTTCCTCTAGGGCTTGTACAAAAGTCTTATTTGATAGGTTATATAAACCCTTTTCTAATTTAATATTATCGAACATAAAAAATACCTCCAAAAAGTTTTAAAGTTTAGTCTTAAATGAATAGTCATATCTACTGGATAGACTTTAATTCATTTTCAATTTCTATTTGCATAGCTTGAGCGTTCTTTAGTCTAGCGTCAGCGAGTTCAACCTCATCTTGTAAGTTTATGTTAATCCACTCCACGTTGACGTTGCTATTAGAACCCACGCTTTTTAGATATGCTGTGCATATCTGTTTGATAGTAGGTGTCATCATACGTCTGTAATATTCCAACTCAGAAGTTAGCATATCAGCTTGTTGAGAGGACATTCTTTCAGTGGACGACCACGAAAGCCCTAACAAAAATGGCGGAATAGACAACTTTGATAGCAACTGTTCTAGTATCTGTTTTACTGGGACTTCTGTATCTAATATTTGGTTGTCTGCACCTATAGTTTTAATGTCTACATCACCAACGGCTATAAAGTCTTTTACTTGTCCATGTTGTGCAGAGTTCATACCCTCCGACCATTCTTTAGCTATTTGCATAGCTCTATCTTTGGAGAACATTCTATCGGAAGCATCTGCGGATGGCTTATAGGTAACAGCGTATCTAACGTTGCCAACCCTATCGAAGTTCTGCCCTATAGTTTCGTATATTCTAAGTAGTATGTTGCTTAAGGCTGGTAAACCATGCAAAACAGACCTACCTAAAAGTTCACCACTAATGTTATTAATGGACGAAAATAGTATCAACTGTGGCATAGACATAGGCTCTTTTGAACCCTTTAAGTAGAACTCTTTGCTAATAGGAGAATCCCCTAGCTTTACTAATACGTCTGCTATGTTGCCATTGCTAAGACCTACAACCTTACCAGTGTTTTTGTTTATCAAAATTTCACCGATAGCGTTACCATAGGTTATTAAGCTATCTAAGTAGCAGTCCATAAAAGCCCCTAAAGATTTACTAGTAGCCCCAACGGGTACGTTTTCTATAAAGTCGTTTAGTAGTGCTTGATATTGCTCATCATCACAGGTTACAGAAAAGCCCCCAGTAAGTCGGACAGTTTTGCATATAGCAGCATCTATTAAAGGCACTGCACACCTAAGATGGTCGTATAGTAGCTTTTCGTTAAGTTCTATAGAGTTACGAAAGTCCCAACGATGGTCTTGCCTATCGGTTTGAACTAGTACAGGTTGTTCACTGCTATTAGACTTCTTAAACCATGATAGTATACCCATTAAAAATCACCTCCAAAATGTTTATAGTTTTTTTAAAATGCTATTTCTTTAATCTCTTGAAAGAGATGTACAGAAGAAAGAATCATCCTTGCTAGAACGCAAAGCATAGGTTACAAAGTATCTCATATCATCCATAGCGTGGTCGTGTTCTTTAATAGGTGTATCGTTGTTGAGTTTTTCATTCCAACAGTATTGAGAAAACTCTCTAATAGTATCGGTACAACGTTCCGAGAATAGTATTAGGTTTTGGTTTAAAGCGTCGCTAACTAGCCGAATGCCTGATAGCACATCGTTGTTGGCTTTAGTCACATTAAAGTGGCTGTGTCGCCTAATGCATTCTATAAAGCTACTAGCAGATGGGTCTACTATTACGGTTTCTATTTCTAAGCCTTTAGATAGAGTTTCTAAGGCTTGATAATATTCTTCGTCGGTGTGTAGTTTACCTTGTTCTTTAGAAGAATAGTAGTACTCATCCACTCTAAACCAAATACCCTCACTAAAGCCCCATAGCCCCATAGATGTGGGGTTTATTATGCCATAGTCACAGGAGATTACATATCTGCTAAACGTTGTGGGGAGAGATTGTACTACATGAGTAGTCTTATCAAACATAGGATATACCACCCCACTAGATACCGTCCACTTACCTAAAACAAACCTATCATAGAAGATTCCAGAGTACAAACGTTGGTAACGTTCTTTTATCTTACACGAAAGAGAGGGATTATCGTCCATAGTAAAGTGTAAGTACAGAGCGTTTTTCTGTTCGGTCTTAGAAATCCATTCACGATAGAACCAGTGGTAAGGGTTGTCGGGGTTGCAATTAAACCACAACTTAGAACCATTCACAGAACACCTAGCAAGAGCCTGTTCTACAAAGGAACGTGGCATTAAAACAACCTCATCGAAGAACACCCCACACAGTGTGATACCTTGTATCAGTGCGGACGAACTTTCGTCTTTGCCACCAAAAAGATAGAACCTGTTAGTAATTCCACACAGTGAAACTTCAAAGTAGTTTTTACTAACCTTTTCACTACAGCAAAAGTTTAAAGATTTCAAGGTGTCTAATAAAGGGGTTATTACGTTTCTTCTAAGCGATGTAACGGTTTTGCCACACATGGCAAAGTAACCGTTCTTATACTTGCTCATAGCCCACATTACAAACCCTATAGACATCGAGAGAGTCTTTCCTGAACGTATAGCACCATCGCAAATAATAGCGTCATACGAGGAGTACTCCTTTAAGTTCCACCACTTAAGCGTTAATAACTGCTTTTCCGAGAACTCTTTAATCTTCACTGGTATCACCACCATTAGAAGCACTTAAAGCTTCTATTAAGTTTTTAGCGGTGACAGAGTTATCACTAGTTGTAGAGTAGTCTAACATCTTCTCAATGGCTTTTTGTCTATCGAATATTTTCACCTCCACCCCACCACCCTTAACACGCTTTAACTCGGAAACGTTAAACAAATCCAACTTAGCAATGGTACTAGGTGGAGGGAGTTCCTCACTAAACACTAGAAATACAGCGTCGTTTATGCTACCAAAAGCCAAACGTTCCAAACCATTCCAAATAAGATTACTTTTATCGTTCACTAAAACACCTCCAAAAAAATTTCTATAGAAAAGGTTGCTTATTTAAAAGTCTTTTCATAAGGGGGTTAAAATCGGGGTTTTTATGCATAGATATATACATATTTTCTAAAAAAAATTTTTTAAAGGCATATTTTCTTCTCATTTTGGAAAGAATACACTTATAATTACCATAACTGTAGGGAACGACGATTCGCCGTTCCGATATATAAAAAATGTGTTCCGATATGTTAAAAAGGAGTGATATTTTTGTCTAAGAAGTTATCAAAGAGGAGTGTTAGGTTTACTACTCCCCCAAATGTAAAGGCATACTCATCTACTGTAGGAAAAGAGGAAGGTAATGGTACTATTGGCAGTTACTTTGATTTTATCGAGGAAGATAGCCACTTTGGACAGGATTCGTGGGAAAAAGCTGAAAGCACTATGCAAAGGCAAACTATCGAGAGGGCTTTGCAAAAAGCAAACTTAACTACTACCGATATAGACTATATGTTCGCAGGAGATTTAATAAACCAATGCACTAGCACTACCTATGGCATTAGAGATTTAAACATACCGTTTTTCGGAATATACGGTGCTTGTTCTACTATGACAGAGGGTATGCTATTAGCATCTATGTGCATGGATAACTCCCTTGCGGATAATATAGTATGTGCTACATCTTCACACTTTTCCACAGCAGAACGTCAGTTTAGGTTTCCTATATCCTATGGCGGACAACGTACCCCTACAGCCCAATGGACGTGTACAGCCTCTGGGGCGGTAGTGGTTAGCCATGAAAATACCCCACCCTATATAGTAGGTGGGTGCGTTGGCAAGGTTGTAGACTTAGGTATTACGGACGTTAATAATATGGGTTCAGCTATGGCACCATCTTCAGCGGATACCATTAAAGCGTACCTTAAAGATACAGGCTACAAACCCTCTGACTTTGACTACATCGTCACTGGGGATTTAGGCTTAGTTGGTAGTAAACTATTAATAGAACTTCTCCAAAAGGATAACATTGACATATCCAAACAGCACAAAGATTGCGGTGTTATGATGTTTGATATAGAACGTCAAGACAAACATTCAGGGGGTTCGGGCTGTGGATGTTCTGCTAGTATACTGTGTGCCTACTGGTTACCTAAAGTTCAATCAGGGGAGTTTAAGAATGTGTTGTTTATGTCTACAGGTGCTTTAATGTCGCCTATGCTACTACAACAAGGCGAAAGCATTCCGGGGATAAGCCACCTAATACACATAAGCCACGATAAGAACAACATCTTGTAGGGAACGGCGATTCGCC
>CAYXNU010000034.1:0-11141 GCA_964466485.1 uncultured Ruminococcus sp. | reverse complement strand
GTGGAGAGTTTGGAAAGCTTAAGCGAGTCGGAAACCGCACACCTGCTTGATTTTATCAATACGATACATTTGGAGAACACCCGCAAAACTTCCAGAGATGTTGAGCCGATTTCCACGGAAAAGCTCATGGATAAGGCGTTTGAGAGTGCGAGTTTCAAGCGAGTGGATAGAACCATTGCCAAACTGAAAAACATATCGATTTTGGACGATACTACCATAAATAGGATAAGCAAGTTTGAACGACACGCTCGACCCCTTAAAGTTTTGGTGGTGGAAGATTTTCCGAACTACTTGAGGGAAACCCCTTTGCAGTACTACACTTTGATACCACACGCAAACGTCGTAAATGCGACAAACGTTACCAACCAGTTGAGGGCGACTACCCAGTCCACGATGTCCCATAAAGTGGACACCGTTACCAATAATGAAAATCAACAGCGTGACGAAAACATCGATAGCTTGTTGCGTAAGGTGGAAGAACAGTCAAGGAAGATTGAAAGACTGGAGAAAACCAGTAGCACGGATAGTAGCTACAGACTGTCGCAGTCGGATATAAATGCCATTACGGACGACTTGCTGTACAAGTTGGAAAACCAGTCCTCTATTGAGAACTTTAGGAAAGGCATATTTTAAGGAGGTGTAATTATGACGGAAAAGGCGAAGATACTGTATCAGGAGAACGAAAGCCAAAACTTGACAGGTAAGATAGATATCATGTTCAACCCCACGACCTACTCAGTTTCGAGGAGCGTAACCTATGGTCAACCGCCGAAGAAAAAAGAGCCGTCGGAGGGCGAGGGCAAGGAAAGCACCGCCGAGGACATTAGCGAGGAAAAGCGTCCGCTAAGGGACTATCCAAGTTTTACCTATGGCGGAGGTAGTTCCGATAGTTTAAGCCTTGAAATCATGTTGAACACTTACGAATTTCAACACGTTCACGACCCCTCAACGATAAAATCATCTGCGTTGGATATAACCAAAAAAGTCATCCAGTTGAAAAAGTTGACCCTAATAAATCCCAAAATTCACAGACCACCGCTATGCAAGTTTGTGTGGGGAACGTTCAACTTTACGGGGTACGTCACTAGGCTAAACGTAACGTACACGATGTTTCTAGACGACGGCACACCCGTCAGGGCGAGGGTTTCGTTTGAGATGACTGGTGTAGAATACAACGATTCTAAGTTGGTTGACGATGTACCTTTTGAATCCCCAGATAGAACCAAAAGGCGACTAGTCAGCGAAAACCAGCAACTATGGGAGTTCGCTCAAGATGAATATGGAGATGCCTCTAAATGGCGAGAGATTGCCAAAGCGAATGGCATTAAAAACCCTTTGTACATAAAGAGCGGTACTAGATTAACAGTTCCTGCACTTACAAAGTAATGACGTTTAAGGAGGAGTTTAATGGCAAAGTTTACATATAATAGTTTGGTTAGTAAGTACAACAACTTTTCAGTGCCTTGCATAGATATAAAAATCAATGGTAAAAAAGTGAAAACGCTTTTAGCCACCGACAACAAAAAAGACAGTTCCCTAGATGTGGGCTACATTCAAGTAAATGCGTCTATGGATAGGTCTTCCATGGCACAGATAAAAATATTTGATGTCTATAGTTACAAGAACAGTTCTATGGATGAGGTTGCCACAATAGGTGCTACCATAGACGTTTTGCTAGGTTATGGTAGTACATCCGAGCAAGTGTTCCATGGGTACATAGCAAGGCTTGACTATGAGTTTAGGTCGGGAATTAACATTACCATTACCGCCCTAGATGCCATAAGTTTAATGGAACAGGAAAGTTCACCCATGTACTATGTTTCCAAATCCTATAGCGATATCATTACCGAAATACTAAATAAATACTCCTCTTTGATAGAAAAAAAGACCCTTGACAGCATGAGCGACGTTAAAGACTTGCTATACCGTGAGGAAAAAGTATCGGATATAAGTTTTATAAACCGCCTATGCAACGAGTATGGAAAGTTCTTCTATATATCCAATGGCGAGGCTGTAATAACCGATAAGTTTGCAAGTTCTCCCGTGGTGAATTTAGACATTCACGAAACCATTAGAAGTGTTAAGTTTTCTAAGTCATACCAACACGCAAAAGTTAAAGTTATAGGTTTTGACCCCGAAAAACACGACACTGCCGTTACTGGTGAGAGTGAGTTTAAAGTTTCGGGGTACAAGGATGCTACATCTGCACCGCAAACTAAAGTGATAATTAAGCCTAACATTTCCACTTCACAGGATGCCACGCAACTTGCTAAGAGCATTACCAAAAACTACGGCGATAGCATAAACTTTGGTACTATAGAGTGTGTAGGAATCCCAGATATAACCGTAGGTAGTACCGTCACGGTTTCGGGTGTGGATAAATCCACTTTCGATAAGTACACGTTCAACGTGGTAGGAGTAACGCATACTATAGACTCCATGGGCTTTAATACGAAAATTTCAATAAGAGGATGGTGTTAAAAATTACTATGAAATCTTTAAGCGACAACGAAAAACTAATAGAAGATATATCCGTCAAGAGTGTGGATTTAGTTCCTAGTATAGCTTTTGGAAAAGTATTACAGCACCCCGACGACGACCATCCCAAAAAGATTAAAGTTCAGCTAAGGACTACCATGGGCGACGCAAACAACGAAGTATGGGCAGAGGTTTTAACTCCCTATGCGGGTGGCGGATACGGTTACTACAACATCCCAGAGATAGGCTCGGAAGTGTTGGTGGCTTTTGCTATGAACAACAGAAGTATCCCTATAGTAATAGGCAACCTTTGGACATCTCAAGATGATTTTCCGCCCGACACCAAAGACGACCAAAACTACATTAAATGCTACAAGACTAAGGGTGGCAATATGGTAAAAGTCAGCGACAACTCGGATGAGTCTTCCATAGAAGTAAAAACCATTAAGGGCTTAGATATCTCTTTAGCCGATAAGGATAACAAGATAACCATTACAAACTCCGATAAGTCCAACAAGATTGAAATAGATTTTGAAAACAAAAACATAACTATCGACGCTCCCGAAACTTTAAACCTAAAAGTCGGTGGAAACAAAGTAATAACTTTAGGCAAAGACTCTGTAGCTATAGAGTCCAAAAAAGTAACCATAAAAGCCAACGACAAGATAGAGCTTTCGGGCGGTCAAATAAAGGCTTCGGGTACTGCTATGGATTTAAGTTCCAACGGAAACTTTACTGCTAAGGCTAACGCAAACATATCAGTGGAGGCTACTGGTACTGCCAAAGTTAAGGGTACTATTTTAAACTTAAATTAACGCTAGGGGGATTGTTTATGAATGAAAAGGCTTTTCTCGGTGTCGGTTGGAAGTTCCCAATAGAAGTGGATGAGGTTACCGGTAGGATAAAAACTTCTTCCTATGAGGACGACATTAAAGAGGCAATATATATTATAATAGGCACTGCCAAAGGCGAAAGAATCATGAATAGAGAGTTTGGTTGTGATATAAATAAGTATGTGTTTGAAAACTTTAGCTACAACGTAGCCACTAGAATGGAAAACTGTGTTAAAGAGGCTTTGCAACGCTGGGAACCTAGAATAGTAGAAGTCGACGTTAAAGCCGAACAAGATTCCAACGACAACGCAAAAGTTAATTTAAATATATCGTATGTGGTGAGAAGTACCAACAACCCATACAACTTAGTCTACCCGTTCTACTTAAACGAGGGAATTTAAAAGAAAGGATTTTTTTACAGTGGATATACCTTATATTGATAACCGTTCTAAAAGAGATATTATAGAATATATGAAAAAGATTTCTAAAACGTATACCCCTGAGTGGAACTTTAACGAGTCCGACCCAGACGTTGGTACTGGTTTAGCTTTAATCTATGCCGATATGTACTACGAAACTGTAAAGCGTTTTAACAAGTCTGCTCAAAAGTATATGTATGAATTTTTCAACTTAATAGGTGTAGAGATGTTACCTGCCACTGTATCAAAGGGGTATGTTAGTTTTCAACTATCTAGTTCAAGGTTACAAGAGGCTGTAGAGGTAAAATCGGGAACACAACTAGTTGCCAACTCGCAAGGGCAACAAGTACTTTTTCAAACTTTAGATGATGTTTTGGTATCTAATAGCAGAATACAAAGCGTCTACATGACTAACGGCAATATGGATGTTATTAGCAAAGTATATGGCTTTGAGGAAAACAAAGATGTCAACAAAGATATCACAGTAAACCTATTCGATATACTAAACTATGACAACTCACAGAGCCATTCTGTGTACTTGTACCACAAGAGCGTTTTCAACATAGAGGGCAACGCATTTGTAGGAATAAACTTTATAAATATGGAATACGACCCCGAAAGTGCAAACGTTCAGTTTGAGAAGTGCCTAAGCAGTGGCTTGATTAAGTTCCAGTACTATACCGCCGAGGGCTATGTAGATTTCGCTAAGGTGTACACTATAGATAACAAGTTGATAGGCATTAAGCTAGATAGTCAGCCAAAGTTTGAGGTAGTCAACAGCGACGAGGAGTATTCCGTTAGGATAGTATCCACAGCGAAAGACCTATTTAAGAACAAAGTCTTTAAGCGTTTGGAATGCTTTTCACAGAGTAAAGATATCATACCATTTAATGTATTTTCCAACGATATAGAATGCAATACCAACCAGTGCTACCCCTTTGGTGAAAAGCCTATCATATACGATGAATTTTACATAGCCTGTAAGGACGCTTTCAGTAAAGAGGGTGCTACAATAGAAGTATCATTCTATGTGGATTTCAAGAGTTTTCCTATACAGGATGCCCCTGTCGAAACCGCACCGCTTGAGTACAAACTCATTATGAAACGTTCACAGTTCAAGCCCGAAGAAGAATTTGAAATATCCATAGACAACGTAGTTTGGGAATATTTCAATGGTAACGGTTGGGCAAGGCTATTTACCAACGACAAGTATTCGGATGTGTTTAACCCTAAGGGCGGTAGAAAGACTAAAACTATAAGTTTCATATGCCCTAGCGATATGCACACCATAAACATAAACGCTAAAGAGTGTTACTATATTAGGGCGAAAATCTTAAAGATTAACAACGCCTTTAAGACCAAAGGTATGTACATTACACCTATAGTCAGTGAGATAGCTATAAAGTACCACTATGAAAACTACGCATTGCCTAGTGGTGTAGTATGCAATAACAATCTTCAAGAGGACACCTACAACGGCAGAGAGTTCAACAGTAAGGGTTCTGCTATACAGCCCTTTAAGTACCTAACGAATAGCTATTCCGAAATGTACTTAGGTTTCGATATTCCCCCAGAGTATGGACCTGTTAAGTTCCTATTCTGCATGAAAGATGATTTAAACTTCGATACCGTAAAGCTTAGATGGAGTTATCTAACCAGTGACGGTTGGAAAACCTTAACCATGTTCGACGCTACCGAAAGTTTCAAAAAGACTGGAGTAGTAACCCTTATCGGAAACGACGACTTTAAGAGGGAAACTTTCTTTAAGGATAACCTATACTGGGTTAAAGTTTCCGACTTTCAAGATGGATACTCAAACGTCAAGAATAACCTATACCCAACCATAGAAGAAGTCCATAACAACATAGCAGAAGTTATAAACGTTGTGGACGTACCACAAGAAATCTTTTCAGTAGAGCCATTCGAGGAAGACAAGGTTTGCACTTTGGTGAACGGTATGGTGTACTCTATAGAAGTTTGGGTTGATGAAATTTCCGAGTTGACTAACAACGAAATCGCTGAACTAGACTCCAAAGGGCTTTTAGATATAACTAACGATATCTTTGGAGTGCCTACAAACATTTGGGTTAAGTGGTCTGAAACGGATAACCTTAAACTTTCCACCCCCAACGATAGGCATTACAAAGTGGATAGAAATATAGGTACTGTCACTTTCGGCGACAACGTCCATGGAAAGATACCACCTTACAAGGGCGGTGATACCATCAAGGTAAAGTATTCCATAGGTGGCGGTAAAGTAGGCAACGTCCAAAAAGACAAGATAAACCAAATAAACCAAACTTTGGGCTTTGTAAGCAACGTCTACAACCCATTAATTACCTATGGTGGAACAGATGTAGAATGTGTAGATACTGCCATAAAAAGAACGTCTTCTACCTTTAGAACTCGCAATAGAGCCGTTACTGCTTTCGACTATGAGGCTTTAGTATACGAGGCTGAACGTAGTATATTAAAGGTTAAGTTTATTCCGCACATACTACCCGATGGTAGCAAAGCTTTTGGCAACATGGTAATAGTAATCTTGATAGAAAACTATGCTCAAGATAAAAGCTATTTCACTATGGTAAAAGATAGGGTTATAGACTACATTTCCGAGAAGATGAGTACCAATATATATCAAGCTGGGGGCTTAAGTGTTATCGAGCCGATATACGTTTACTACAACATAAAAGTGGAAGTTTGCACTAACGACCTAAAAAACGTCTTTGATGTTAAGTCGAATATAGAGAATAGTTTAGATAGTTTTTTCAACATCATGACGGGAAACTTCAACGGCAAAGGTTGGGATATCGGGGTGCTACCAAACACCTTGCAAATACTTAACGTATTGAAAGGGGTTTCGGGGGTATCCTTTGTAAAGAATATAGTAGTTACACCATACATTAGGGTTAATTCTCAAATAGTAGAAGTTGACATATCTAGCATGAAAGGCAGAGAGTTTGCCCTAGGTTTCAATGGCGAAAACAATATTATTATCACTGTAGAGTAATGACTAAAGCATACAGCTTTTTGAAAGGAGTGTTTTTTTATGATACCTATGCCTAATTTAGATGATGAGTTTTTTTCTAGCATTACCGAAAATGCCAAAAATATGATACCTCAAGTTGCCCCCCAGTGGACAGACTACAACAAGCACGATTCGGGTATCACGTTTATAGAGCTTTTCGCATGGTTTAAAGAGTTGCAACAGTACTACTTAAACCAGCTTAGCGATAGTACTCAAGAAAAGTATCTAACATTGTTGGGTGTTGAAAGGCAGTCACAAAAGGCATCTTCTGTAATTGTGCAAGGTGAAAGCCTTATCGATGAGGATTTCTTAATGCCTAGTCTTACTAGGGTGTTTGCAGATAGCGTATGTTTTGAAAACCCTAACGAGGAAATTATCCTAAATAACCAAATTAAGGGTGTGGTTTTGGATGGCAAAGAGGTAAAAAGTTTTTCTTCCGAAACCGACAAGCTAATACAAGATAATATGTTACATATACTGCCATTCGGTAATACTTGCAACGTCGGGGACGAGTTTAGAGTAATCTTTTCTAATAGTCTGCCGTTGGGAGTAAACTTTAATATGTACTTTTCCATATACGATAAGTACCCAGTAAAGAGAAATCCTATTACTTCGCCTAGCGAATTCATACCGCTATCCAAAATAGAGGTACGATGTTTAACGGTTTGCGGTTGGCAAAAGATTGAACTAGTGGACGACAAAACTTTTGGGTTCTTGCAAAGCGGAAACATAACCGTTAAAATACCAAAAGATATCCCTACGCTAAAGCCCACAGATGACGGCTACCAGTTGAGTTTTTGCCTACTAGATAGCAACTACGAACTTCCACCCGCTATAACAGCCATAAAGCTAAATACTATTAACGTTGTACAAAAGGAAACTTTCGCTAAGTGCTACGACTTCCCAAAGGATGTTGTAAAAGATTTTGAGATAGTCTTGCCTAATTCTAGGTTGTTGCTATTCGGTGAGATAGACGTTTACTTTAAGGTTGGCGACTATTTCATGAAACAAGATAACTACGATTTGGTATACTACAACCACTACCGCAACCGAAAGATAGTCTTTAATAGACTACTTAAGCACAAGTTCGATAGCGTTAGGGTGGTGGCATATTCCAAAGACTTTTACGATAGCAAACTACTAGCGGTAGGAAATAACTTCCCATACCAAACTATAGAACTTGAAAAAACTTCCCTAATAAAAGAAGATTTCAAGATTATGTCACTGGATACCCTAAACGGTGGTTTCCACGAATGGCATAGAAAAGACAACTTCGACACTTCCAATTCTTACTCAAAAGACTTTATTTTTGATGATATAAGTGGTATAATTAGGTTTGGGGACGGCGAAAGAGGTCTGTCGCCTAACGGTGACATAGTAATAGTTGGCTATTCCGAAACCCTAGCCGAAAACGGAAACATTAAAGCCAACATGATAAATCGTTGCGACTACGAGGCTTTAAAGGTTGAAAATATCAATAACGCCTCTGGGGGAGTACCACTAGAAACCATGGACGAATGTTTCCAAAAGTTTTTAAAGAGTACCGAAAACCCCGAAAGAGCCGTCACCTTTGAGGACTTTGAACAGTGCGTTAGAAACGTTCAAGGGCTGATGATACACCAGTGCAAAGCCGTTGCTATGCAACCTATAGGCTCTAACGGTGTAACTTTAGTAGTTCAGCCGTACTCTACAGATAGAATGGCTAAACTAAATTCCGCATACATAGATAACATATTAGCGTGTATCGAGGGCAAAAGGCTTATCGGTACGAACGTAAACGTAATATCGCCACAGTACGTCGGCATAGACGTATACATAGAAGTTTCTGTTAAGTCGCACTATTCCAACGCTTACGAAACCATACAAAGCACCATTGAGAATATGTTCCTAGATGACCATTTCCCACTAGGTGGGGTAATATCTTATAGCGAGGTTTACTGCATGGTAGACACCCTAGAATGCGTAAACTACGTCAAAAAGTTGAACATTACGGCACAGGGTTCTAACCATACTATTAGAAACAATGGCGATATAAACTTAGCCTACAATGGCATTGCATACCTAAACAAATCGATATGCACTCTAAACAATAGCATTTAAGGAGGGATAACTTTGCATAGCAAATACTATATATTTAACAAGCTTTCGGACTTTACTTACGGCTTTAAACAGAATATGCTATTCGACGAAAACATAGGTTTAACACTGTGCGAGGGTGCTAATAGCGGTGTGTTTTATTCAAACGTTTTCGATAGCCTAGAGGCACAAACCCAGTGGTTCAAGCTGGAAGTAGATAGCAAAGTCCCTAACAATACTACCATTAGATTGACCTTTTTTGCTAACGATACCCCCTACGTTTTAGACCACAACGACCAACGTGTAGACATCTATAAGGTTATTCGTGACTTAGAACTATCTCCACAGCAAAAGGATAAGCTGTTTATCAATACCAACTTTGAAGTGTTTATCAACCCCAGTGAGTGCATATTCAACAAGCTAAAAGGCAGATACCTTTGGTTTAAAGTTGAATTTTTCGCCCAGCAGTCGGAACTGCCAGTAATGAAAAAACTTAAGGCACACATTAGGGGTAAAAACTGGATAGACTATCTTCCCGAAATATATAGAACAGATTCCAAAAGTTCATGGTTTACCGAAAGATACCTTTACATCTTTCAAGACCTATATGAAAAGATGGAAACCCAAATAGACAACGTTGACTTACTCTTTAACCCAGAGATAACCAACAGGGGCTTTTTAGAGTGGTTAGCAAAGTGGTTAAATATTTCCAACGCCTATATGTGGAACGACCAACAACTACGATACTTTACAAAGAACGCTCTTAACATATACAAAACTTTAGGCACTAAGGAAAGCATTATCACTATGGTGAAACTTTACACTGGAGAAGAACCAGTAATAGTAGAAAACTGCAAACTTTTCCAAAGTTCCATAGATGAGAACACAAAGGCTTTATACAAAAACCTTTACAATGACAACCCCTTTATATTTACTATATTAGTTCGCAATGAGTGTATAAAATCCAATACGCAATATGAAACACTCTTAAAGATTATAGAGGATGTAAAACCGGCTCATATGTATGTAAACTTGATAGTCCTACAGCCTATAATACTACTGGATGGCTACTCATACATGGGTGTTAATACAGAGCTTAGCGGTTTAACGTCTGCTACTTTAGATGGTAACGCCTCTTTAAACTTTACCATCTTATAGATATTTTTTATTACTACATTGAAAGAAGGTATATACTTTGAAAAAAATAAATCTTTTCCCTTTTGAAAGAAATAGGTACTATTACGGTAAACACTTAACCGTGAATGATTTTATTCTAGAACAAGAATATATGAACAACAAAAGACGTTTTGTAAATAGGTATTTACATGGCACTGGTGTAATATGTGGCTTAGACGTTATCGCTATAGATGAGAAAACCATATCTATAGAGGCTGGTGCTTGTATAGACTTCGCTGGTAGAGAAATAGTAGTCGATACACCTGTTATTAAAAAGCTATCCTCTATAGATGGTTTCGATATAGATAACGACAACACTTCGCTATACCTATGCATAAACTACGACGAAAAAGAGTCCGAGAACGTGTATAGCGTTACTGGAGTAAACTCTGCAAACCAAAGTTTGGAACACAACAAGTACTTAGAAAACTACTCCTTAACTTTAACCTCTCAAGAGCCTAACATAGAGATTAACACTACTAAGCCATTCTACGTTAGCGACAGCGTAATATACAGCAGTAAACTATTTACTATAAAGCAACATATTCCGCTATATGCCAACACCAACGAAACTCTAAAGTTTGAAATCATTGTAGAGAAGAATAGCAACTCTACCGAGGAAATAGCCTTTAACTACAACCTAAAGTTGACTTGCTTAACCAACAACGATAACGATACTTTAACTATAAGCTTTGACGAATCCAAACACAAGAAGTCCATGAGGTATGTAATACCTGTAGAGTTAAAAGTATCCAACATAAAGGACGACTACGCTTTAATAGAAAGTGTAGGTTTAGACCGCATAAAGAGTGATAGTTCCATTGAAAACTGTGGAATATCCAACCTAAAGACTAAGATTAAAGTTACAGAAAACAGCATAGAAAACGAAGTCATGAAAGACTACTATAGCAAGTCCATGGAGAAGATTTCTAAGTATACTTCGTATCAGCCTAGCATATACCTAGCCAAAATAGACTTAATAAAGTCTGGGGGTACATACCTAATAGAAAACGTCAAGAGTATGCCGTTCAACCAGTATGTATTTAGTGGGCAGATATCTACCATTATGAACCACCTAATACTAAACAAGTTAGAGGACTTCCAAAGGACTATAAACAGTGTAGGGGTATC
>CAYXNU010000033.1:3940-11266 GCA_964466485.1 uncultured Ruminococcus sp. | reverse complement strand
TTACACAGTACGACGCTACTATGCCTAACGTTGAAGTAGCTTTCAAGCCACAGTCTTTAGCTAATACTTTTGGCGAATACATCGCTGAAAAGGGATTAACTCAACTAAGAATAGCTGAAACTGAAAAGTACGCTCATGTAACTTTCTTCTTCAATGGCGGTGTAGAAAAGCAGTATCCTAACGAGGATAGAATACTTGTAAACTCCCCTAAGGAAGTCGCTACTTACGACTTAAAGCCATCCATGTCCGCTTATGAGGTTGCTACTAAGGCCGTAAACGCTATGCTTTCCGACAAGTATGACGTTATGATTCTAAACTTTGCTAACTGCGACATGGTAGGTCACACTGGTGTGTTCGATTCCGCTGTACAAGCTGTAGAGGCTGTAGACACTTGCGTTGGTGCTGTAGTAGATACTATCACTGGCAAGGGCGGTGTAGCGTTCATTACTGCCGACCACGGCAACGCTGACAAGATGCTCGAAGAAGATGGCGTATCTCCATTTACTGCACATACTACCAACGTTGTACCATTTATCGTGGTAGGTAAAGAGTGCAAGGTTCGTGAGGGTGGCGTATTAGCTGACATCGCTCCTACTATGCTAAAGGTTCTAGGCTTAGAACAACCTGCCGAAATGACTGGTACTTCCATCATAGTTGACTAGTCCGAAATAAGATGAATATTTTAAATCCATGTATGGCACTCCCCTACATGGATTTTTTTGTACATCTATGTTGACTTTTTTTCAAGAGTATGGTATAATACAGAACAACAAAATAGATTTAGAGGGGAGAATTTCTAATGATAAATAAAAATATTTTTATGTTGCTTTTAGTTCCAGTACTTATTTTTAGTGCCATTGCTTTTAAAAGCGTGAATGACAATACTACCACTACCGAAACAGAAATTAGCGACGACGAACATACCACTACTTACGATATTTCCGCTGACGGTGGAAAGATTATAGCTTACAATAGCGTTCCACAACATACTATCGACTTTCTAAAAGATTACATAATCGACAATGGGTATAACGATAAAGACATTTACTTTGATTTTGATAATGGACGTTCCTATAACACTGATAGCCAAACTTACCATATTTCTGAATTATATAATCCTGAATCATACAATAAGGATATTTCTATAGGATATATATCCATTGATGGCGACGATAATGTTATCGAAACCGAAAACTTAATGAATATAACTCAGCTATCGGAAATACAAATGTCACCTCAAATCGCTTCTGGGGATGTTGTTAGTATTGCAAAAGAGTACCTAGGTTTGGACGATTCTGTGAGAATATCTCAAATCGGAAAGATTTTATACCGTGAATTAAGTGAGCCTATTCTCTGCTATAGAATTAAGTTTGAAGAAAAGCCTGTAGATTTGTCAATAGCACCCAAAGAGTTGTACACTATCTATATCGATGGCATTACTGGTGATGTAGTTTCAGTGGAAGACTTATCCAACGATACTATTGACGATTCTGTATAGTTAATGGCAATTTCATATCGAATATATTTAAATCCATGTATGGCACTCCCCTACATGGATTTTTTCGCACTAAAAAAAGTCGGAACGGTGTTCATTTTTGAATCACCGCTCCATAAAGCTTTAATATTTTGAAAGGATAGTTAGCTTTGTAGTAAGCCCTTAAAGTCTTGATTCGGGATTGGCTTAGAATAGTAATAGCTTTGTATTAGCATATCGTAGCCCAAAGAACGCAAGAACTGTATCTGTTCTTCGGTTTCCACACCCTCAGCAACGACTTTAAAGTCAAGTTCGTTTGCCAACCTGATAGTATTTTTTACTATTATGTTGGACTTTTCAACATCTTTGGAGGCTATGCCCCTAAAGAAACCGCCGTCTATCTTTATGATATCTATTGGCAACTCTTTTAGGGAGTTTAAGGAAGAATACCCCGCCCCGAAATCGTCTATAGATACCGAAAACCCGAACTCTCTAAGTTTTTGTACGGTGTCTATTAGCAAGTGTGGGTTGTCGAAAAAGGCACTTTCTGTAACTTCCAACTCTATTATGTTGTGTGGCAATTTGTAGCTGTCCACTAGCCTAACGATAGCCTTTGCCAAATTCTTGTCGGAGAAACACGCCCTCGATAGGTTGACGGATATCGGTACTACGTTCAAGCCCTCGTCTAGCCACTGACGTTGCTTTTTGCAGACAGCCTCTAGCATATACCTATCCAAATCGGAAACGCAACCGTTCTTTTCAAAGGCGGGTATAAACTCTATCGGGCTGATGAAAGTTCCGTCGCTTTTTTGCCAACGCACAAGAGCCTCACCAGCGGAAAGCGTTTCGGACATAAGGTCGTACTTTGGTTGGACGAATAGCAAAAATTCCTCATTCTTAAGGGCATCGTCAAAGGAGTTGAGTATTTCCTTTTCCTTGATAATGGTATCGTGCATCTGCTTAGTAAAGAAACTTATGGTTTCACGGAGGTTGTAGTCTTTTAGACGGCTGTTGTCTTTGGACATATTTGCCATGGTACTCATACGGTTTAGGGATATGTTTTTGTTATCCACGACGTACACACCGAACGCAAAACGCATACCATTTAGCTTTGGGGACTTCCCTAGAATTTCGGAGAACCTTTTTAAACGCTCTACCAGTAGTTGGTCGTTTTCGTAAAGTAGGAACATATCGAAAGTGTCGGAGTTGTTGTGGGCATAGTACTCTTTGCGTTTGACGAAAGATTTTATCAAGCCATCGATTTCTATTAGAGCCTCGTTGCCCTTTTTGTGACCGTTTATATCGCAAAAGAGCCTAAACTGGTAGATATCGAAAGACACTAGGGCATACCTGTTCTTACCTTTTTTCAATTCTATAGAAGCATCGTGTTTAAATTTCAACCAGTTGTTACCACCAGTGATAGCGTCAGTGTAGAATACTTTTTTCATTTTGTAAGCGTTTATGGCATTTAAAATCATAAATATTATTAATATTATCACAAAAGTAAAGACCATTAAAGCCAACATATACATAGATAGCGATAGCATATTCATAATATCGCCATCTTCCGTGGCAGTGCGACCCATTAATATAGTCCAGTCGTTTATACTTATAGGGTTTTGATACCATATTTCAGTAGAGGTATTTTTGGCGGTGAACACGTTCGCAATAGACTTGAAAAATCTGCTAGGGGTAATATCCGTTATACTGGTAATAGTAGTATCCGTGCTAGAGTACAACACACCCTCATCGATGATTTGTTGGTAGTCGTCAAGGGGGTTTTCGACGTTGTTGTACGCTATTACGTTGTTTTCGCCATCCAATATGTAGTAGCCTAAGTTGTTCCAATCCTCAGTGGTAATCTTATCAAAGCCATCCTTTACGGAATTTTCTGCTATGATATAGAACTTAAACTGGTTGTCGCTGTCTATAACTGGTGTTATGTAGAGTATGTAGTCGTCGTACGCAACGATAGACTGCTCCGAGGAGTTGATACTTTTAAAGTACTCCATACTGGAAAGGTTTACAGAGTTGTTATAGCAGTCGAAACCGTTGCCAGTGGAGTCCAACACATACATATTAGAGTAGCCGTTGTAGGTAGCCATACCCTGTAGGGACGTGACAATCAAGTTTCTGTCGAGGGTTTGGAAACTGCTTTTGGATATATCATCCGAGTAGTTTTGTATAGCTAAACATTCATTCTCTATAAAGTTATTCAAGTCTTGAATGTGAGTTTCTGCCATGCGGTTATAGTCGTTATTCTTGTAATTTCTTAAAATATCCAGCATAGAGCCACAGTAAGATATGCCACATATAGTAAGTATTATAAAAGAAACTAATATCAAAATCAGCGTGGGCAAAATTCCTTTTTTGCCCAACGCATTAGTATCTGTTGATTTTTTCTGCTTTTGGTTGTCGTTATTATTCAATTAAAACACTACGCTTTCATATTATTGTTTGTAGAAATTTATTATTTGACTTTTTAGGATAAGTAAGTCTAGTACGTTTAATTTTCCATCATTATTCATATCATAAAGAGGTATATCGTCGCTGTCGTACTTTACGCTACCGTCAATGAGTTTTGCCATAGCTAGGATGTCACTGCTAGTAAATTCTCCATCGCTGTCCACGTCGAACTTATACTTAACACTTGCATAGCGGTAGGTAGTAGTTGTAACTTCTTCTGTGGTGGTAGTTTCCTCAGTAGTGGTAGTAACTTCTTCTTCTGTAGTAGTTTCCTCAGGGGTAGTAGTAACTTCCACTTCAGGTTCAGGGGTAGTAACGTCTTCCTCTAGGGTAGTATCTTCCACGGCTGTGGTGTCGGAATCCTCGTCAAGAGTGGTAACATCTTCTTCCACTTCTGCGGTAGTTTCTTCAGGGGTAGTAGTGACTTCTTCTTCAGCGGAAGTAAATACAGGAGGGTCAAGTTGATAGTTTTCGTACCATTCCGCTAAGTCGCACACTGTGACGATATTGCTACCGAAAGTTTCTAGTTGGGCATTTAGTACGGGTTCTAGTTGGGCGGTTAGTATACCATTTTGAACGCCTATACCAAAGATATCGTTGCCAGTGCCGTCATAGGTGTAAAGGATATCTAATAGGTTGCCCTCTGTATCTATAGCGTATATCGAGTTAGGAGTGTTGTATATTAGCACATCCTCGAATGGGTATATACCCGAATAGTTTCCTAGGTAGACACCACCTAGTTTGGAGTTGTAGTTGTGCCAACGTTCGCCATTTATAAGGTCTTTAATCACGATAGCGGTGTCAGTTTTGGTAGAGTATTCACATAGGTTGCCATCGCCATCTATACCATAGATAAGACCGTTTTGCACTACAAATGGTGAGTGGGTAGTCTTAAACACATAGGAATCATAGGAGTTGTCTGTAGCGGATACGTCATCCTCATAGAGATACCAGTCGTCGTTGTGGGTTTTGCTGATAGTTTCGTCATCTACTAGTAGGTTTGTGTGACTAGCCCAACCCTCTAGGTTAGGGGTGTAGTCATCCCATGTAACGTCTACATGGTAGTATTGACCGTCTAGGTTTACTAAGTTCCATGTGTGGTTTTTGGAGTTACTCATAACGGAATAGCTTTGTATACCCATCTTGTCTAGTAGGTAAGTATACGTTAGCATATACGCTTGACATACACCCTCGCCGTTAGCTACAAAGTTGTACATATCGTAAATTTCGTAGTCGGTGTCGTAAGAAAAGTTTACGCAAAGGTAGTCGTGTATGAGTAGAGCCACATCAGTATCGGACATATTGTATGTAATGCTGTCTAGTAAGTCGGCAAAGTAGTCATCTATGTAGGCTATGCGTTCTTGATACTCCTCTTGAGTGCAGTTGTACACGGGTCTTAAAGATGCCACCTTACCCGATACTTCATAACGGCTGTAGCGGTACTCGTTATCCATATAGAAGAACTCAGGGCGGGATAGATGTATCTTGTTTAGGGTATCGCTTAATAGTTGCATATCCTCCTCGGAGTTGCAATTTAAGTTATACTTTGATATATCTATATTTTCATTAAACTTTGAAATTTGGTCTACTAGATATTCTTCAAATGTCATATCGGTACTGGTAGTAATTTCGCTAACCTCAGCAGTGGATAGCATAAAACTAGTGGGGTTGTAAACGTTCTTTACTTTACTACCAACTTGTGAAAAGTCTACATTAACAGTTTGAGTATTAATTGTATCAGCACTGGCGGAAGTTCCACCTAAAAGCAAGGTAGTGCCTAATCCGACAACTAAAGATGTAAATAATAATCTCTTTCTAATCGATTTCATAAAGAATACTCCTCCTAAATGATTTGTTTACTTGTGTATATAATTATAGCATATAATCATGTTTAAGTCAACGCATTTTGCGATATCGTCTATTTTTTCAAGCATATATACTAATTTTACAGGGTGCGTTATGTGAAACTATCTAAAAATGGTATTTTTGAATTTATCCATTTGAACGGCTTTTTCCGAAAAGCTAAAAAAATTCATATTTGCTATGGCTATTTAAATACTTTTGTGGTATAATAACATAGTATTATACAAGTTTAGGGAGGATTTTAAAAAATGTCATTTAATTACAAAAGACAAGAAATATTATCAGGTATTGGCTTTAATACTGTAATAGATAGCAAGTTTAAGACCAACACCATAGCTATTAAGCTACTAACAAACTTAAATAGCGAAACAGCATCTTTAAACTCTTTGGCAATATCCGTTGTGGGTTCTGCTAATGCTACCTATAAGACTATTCCTATGTTTAGCCAACGCCTAAGCGAACTATATGGCTCATCCATAGGCACGGATATTTCTAAAACTGGCGATGTGCAAATTATCTCGCTAGTGGCTAAGTTTATAGACGAAAGCTATGCATTCGATGGCGAAAACCTATCGGAATTGATTACAGATATACTTATAGATTGCTTATTCAATCCAGTAGTAGAAGACGGTGCTTTTAACGAGGAACTATTTAACATCAGCAAAAAAGAACTCCTAGATGCTCTAGAGTCCGAGATTAACAATAAGCGTTCTTATGCCATTATGCAGTCTAAGAATACTATATTTAAAGGCGAACCCGCTAGTGTGCTATCCTATGGCGACAAAGAGCATACTCTTAAGGCTACCGCTAAGGAGTGCTACGAAAACCTTAAAAGGTTGCTATCCACTTGCAACATAGAGATTTTCTATGTGGGCAACACCGAAAAGCCTTTCATTATGGAAAAGTTTAAACAGGCTTTCTCACGCATAGACAGAACCCCAGAGGTTTTCCCTATAACTACCCCTAGCACCGCTAAGCCCACTGTAGAAGAAGTCACAGAGGCAATAGACGTTAATCAGGCAAAGATGGTTATGGCTTTTAAGACTACACATCAAGTGAAACACAACAACGCTATTATGAACACTATCCTAGGAATGTCACCTTTTTCTAAACTATTTACAAACGTTAGGGAAAAGCTAAGCCTATGTTACTACTGCCAAAGCAATCTAGACAACCTAAAGAAAACTATCTTTATAGATTGCGGTATAGAAGTGGAAAACTTTGAAAAGTCCAAAGAGGCTATTCTCCAACAGATAAAAGATATTCAAGATGGAAACTTTACTACTCAAGATTTAGACAACGCTAAAAAGTACCTTTGCAACAGTCTAAAGGGTATCGGGGATACACCATCTTCATACATTAGTTGGTACTTTATAAATACCCTCATAGGCAACGACAGAACTATCGATGATGAGTACTCTAAGTATTTAGCAGTCACCAAAGAGGACGTTATAGAGTCCGCTAGGGCTATGACTTTAGACACTATATACCTACTAAAGCCTATGTAAGCAGTTTGCAAAATT
>CAYXNU010000033.1:2510-3840 GCA_964466485.1 uncultured Ruminococcus sp. | reverse complement strand
AAAATTTTAATATAATTTAATGAAAGGAAGTTATTCAATATATGGTAAATAAAAGAACTGTCATAGAGAGCAGTGTTACCCACGATAAAGTTATCAAGATAGAACATTCCAGTGGGTTGGATATTCTAATATGTGAGATGGAGGGCTTTAGCACTACAGAGGCTCTATTTGGGACTAAGTATGGCTCTATCAATACCACCTTTAAAACCCAGTCCAACGAGGATTACATCACTGTGCCAGAGGGCATTGCCCACTACCTAGAACACAAGCTTTTCGAGAACGAGGACACCGACGTATTTAACCTATACGCTGAAACTGGTGCATCTGCTAACGCTTTTACCTCTTTCGATAAGACTTGCTACCTATTTAGTTGTTCCGAGAACTATTTGCAGTCTTTAGAGATTTTGCTATCCTTTGTGCAAGAGCCTTACTTTACTAAGGAAACCGTTGACAAGGAACAAGGCATTATCGGGCAAGAGATTCAAATGTGCAACGACAACCCCTCATGGAGAGTGTTCTTCAATATGCTAAAGAGTATGTACCACAACCACCCAGTAAAGATTGACATTGCTGGTACTATAGAGAGCATATCTAAGATTAACGCTGAACTCCTCTACGACTGCTACAACACTTTCTACAACCTACACAATATGGTTTTAGCTATTGCGGGTAACGTAAAAGAAGAAGAAATCCTAGAGGTTGCCGACAGACTACTCAAGCCTTGCGAGGACTTCCACCTAGAAACTACTATGCCCGACGAACCCGAAACTATAGTACAGTCCGAAATAGTAGAACATCTACCCGTGGGATTGCCTATATTTAGCCTAGGGTTTAAGTCCAAACCCGAAAGCGGTTACGCTAACCTAAAGGCTGAAATGGAAACTTACCTTATGGTCAACACCTTAGCAGACGTTTCCTCGCCACTATATGAGGGCTTGTTAAAAGATGGCTTGATAAACTCCGAGTTCGGTGTGGAAGTCTTTAACGGTGACGGATTCTTTAGTGCTATATTCAGTGGCGAAAGCACCAACCCCAAAGAGGTTAAGGACAGAATCTTTGCGGAAATACAGAACGCTAAAGCTAACGGCTTAGATAAGAAACGCTTTGAAACCGTTAAGAAGTCTGTGTACGGAAACTTCATTAGAGAGGCTAACAACGTAAGTGCTATGGCTAACAACATGATAAACGCATACATGGCAGACACCCAACCTTTCGACAGCATACAAGCCCTAATAGACGTATCATACGAGGATGTGCAAAGGTGTCTACTAGAAAGACTAGACCTTGACAAGGCTGTGCTATCTATCATAGAATAGCTTAAAGTAAATAA
>CAYXNU010000033.1:0-2410 GCA_964466485.1 uncultured Ruminococcus sp. | reverse complement strand
AAATAAACAATAACTAACAAAGGAGGTGCATCCTATGGATATAAGTAATCTATCCCCAAATGAGATAGTATTCCCAAACCTAGGCATAGACATAACCGTAAACAAGACCGCATTCTCTATCTTTGGGTTAAACATACAGTGGTACGGTGTAATCATAGCGGTGGCTATACTGTTGGCTATAACCTTTGGGCTATCTCAAACTAAGAAGTTCGGGCTAAACTCCGATAGGGTTATAGACTGTGTAATAGGCGGTGTAATCGGCGGAATAGTCGGGGCAAGGCTCTACTATGTGGTGTTTTCATGGGAACAGTACTCACAAGATTGGAAGTCTATATTCAACATCCGTGAGGGCGGACTGGCGATATATGGCGGTATTATAGGGTCGCTGTTGGTAGCGTTAATCATCGCTAAGATTAGAAAAGTTAAGATACTACCACTACTAGATATAGTAGGCATGAGTTTCTTAATAGGTCAAGGCATAGGCAGATGGGGTAATTTCACCAATCAAGAGGCTTTCGGCTCAAACACTGACTTGCCATGGGGTATGTCAGGGGGTACTATCCAAAGTAGAATACTCACCATGATAGAGAACGGCAACACTAGTCTTACTACCAAAGAGCTTGTACATCCGTGCTTCTTGTATGAGAGTTTGTGGTGCATAGTGGGATTTGTCATTATATACCTATACTCAAAGCACCGCAAGTTCGATGGACAACTCTTTTTAATGTACCTAGGGTGGTACGGCTTAGGTAGAGCGTTCATTGAGGGTTTGCGTACCGACAGCCTTATGCTAGGAAATATCAAAGTATCGCAAGTGTTAGCGATATTGCTAGTAGTGGTGGCTATCGTGTTGCTAGTGGTGTTTACGTCTAAGGTTAAACGCATGGGTGTTGAATACGTCTTCTACAAGGACACAGAGGACTCTAAAAAGCTTTTGGCTGAACTTACCGCCCCTAAAAGCAAAAAGTCCAAAGAGGAAAACACCAACAAAACAGAAGATTCATAGAAGACACATTTTAACGTGAATTCGATGTAATTCCATGCTACCGCATGGCGGAACGCCGTGGGCGGAGTTCCGTACATTGGTTTATTCTAAAAAATTAAGATTATTTTTGAAAGGATGTTATGTTATCATGGCAAAGATTATCAGTGGTAAAGAAGTATCCGCTCTAGTAAAAGAGCAAGTTAAGTTGGAAAACGCTAAACTCAAAGAACAAGGCATTGAAACTGGTTTAGCTGTAGTCATCGTTGGTGACGACCCCGCATCTAGGGTGTATGTGAACAACAAGAAGAAAGCTTGTGAAACTGTAGGGTTTAAGTCCTTTGAGTACGCTCTACCTACAGAAACTACCCAACAAGAACTCCTAGACCTTGTGGACGTTCTAAACAACGACGACAATGTAGATGGAATATTAGTGCAACTACCATTGCCTAAACACATCGACGAAACCGCCATTATAAACGCTATCTCCCCTAACAAGGACGTTGATGCTTTCCACCCTGTAAACGTAGGTAAAATCATGGTGGGCGACTATGCGTTCTTACCATGTACCCCAGCGGGTGTTATGGAACTCATTAAAAGCACTGGTGTGGATATCAGCGGTAAGAACTGCGTAGTTATCGGCAGAAGTAACATCGTGGGCAAACCTATGGCAATGCTACTACTACATAGCAACGGCACTGTTACTATTTGCCACTCTAGAACACAAAACCTTAAGGAAATATGCTCCAAAGCTGACATACTAGTGGCATCCGTGGGCAAGGCTAACTTCGTTACTGCTGACATGGTTAAGGATGGGGCTATCGTTATAGACGTTGGCATAAACAGACTAGACAACGGAAAACTCTGCGGTGATGTGAACTTCGAGGAAGTAGAGCCTAAGGCTAGTTACATTACACCAGTTCCGGGGGGTGTTGGCCCTATGACTATAGCTATGTTGATGAAAAATACTCTCACTGCTAGTAAGTTACATCACTCTGTGGAATAGTCCCCCATGTGTGAATATATGCTATATATCTAAAAAAAGTGGAACGTCCAATGCGAGGGCGTTCCTATTCTTATATCTATTATCTATACTCTATACTCTGTAGTCACATTTTTGTCACACTTTTGAACATCCGTGTCACAATGTGACACTTTTACTAAAATTTCTAAATACATGAGTTCGATTAAATTTCATGCTACCGCATAGCGGAACGGCGAATCGCCGTTCCCTACAAATAGAACTCACGTTTTACAACATACATAGATGTGTGAGTTGAAACTTTAGGTGTTTTACTATCTTTTTTTCAAGCCTAGATATGTATGACTGAGATATTCCTATAGCATCAGCGACTTCTTTTTGGGTTTTCTCTTTGCCGTCGTGTAGACCAAAACGCATTTCAATAATGGTTTTTTCTCTGTCGGATA
>CAYXNU010000032.1:0-11277 GCA_964466485.1 uncultured Ruminococcus sp. | reverse complement strand
TAATGGCTCTTGACCTCGTTAAGACTACCATGGAAAGTGCTAAGATTACTGATTACGAAATTCTAGACCAGTATCTATTCAAGGGTAGCGAACTAGAACATATCAAGACTAAGCACCCTCTATACGATAGACTATCCCCAGTAATCAATGGCGACCATGTAACTCTAGAAAGTGGTACTGGTTGTGTTCATACTGCTCCGGGTTATGGTGTTGAGGACTTTGAAGTTTGCAAAAAGTATGACGATATCGGTATAATAGTTTGCGTAGATGCTAAGGGTAAACAGACTGCCGAGGCTGGTGAGTTCGAGGGTATGGATACTGATACCGCTAACAAGGCTATCGCTAAGAAGTTAGAAGAACTTAACGCTCTACTAGCTGTGGAAAAGATTGTTCACCAATACCCACACTGTTGGAGATGTAACAGCCCTATTATCTATCGTGCTACAGAACAATGGTTCTGTTCTGTTAAGGGCTTTAAAGATGAGGCTGTAAAGGCTATTGAAAACGTAAACTGGATACCATCATGGGGCGAAGATAGAATTAAAGGCATGGTTCAAGACCGTAGTGACTGGTGCATTTCACGTCAAAGAACGTGGGGCGTACCTATCCCAGTAATATACTGTAAGGATTGCAAAAAGCCTATCGTTACTGACGAAACTATCAAAGCTATTTCCGATTTATTTAGGGCAGAGGGTTCAGACGCATGGTGGACTAGAGAACTAGAAGAATTTATTCCATCTACTGTTAAGTGTGAATGCGGTTGCTCCGAATTTACTAAGGAATACGATATCATGGACGTTTGGTTCGATAGTGGTGTATCACATACCGCCGTACTAGATGAGTATGACGAACTATCCGCACCAGCTGACCTATACCTAGAGGGTGCAGACCAATATAGAGGTTGGTTCCAATCTTCTCTACTAACTTCTGTAGTATACAGAGGCGTTGCACCTTACAAGAATGTATGTACTCATGGTTGGGTAGTAGACGGTCAAGGTAAGACTATGCATAAGTCTTTAGGCAACGGTATAGACCCTAGTGAAGTTACTGACAAGTATGGTGCAGATATCCTAAGACTTTGGGTAGCTTCTTCCGACTACCATTCCGATATTAGAATATCTAATGACATTCTAAAGCAACTTTCCGAGGCTTATAGAAAGATTAGAAATACCGCCCGTTTCCTACTACAGAACCTATCCGACTTTAACCCTAACACTGATACTATCCCATATGATGAATATCAAGAGATAGACAAGTGGGCTATTATGAAGTTCGATGAGTTAATCGAAAAGGCTAACACTGGTTATAGCGATTTCGATTTCCATATAGTATTAAATGCTATTATTAAGTTCTGTACTGTAGATATGTCTAACTTCTACCTAGATATAGCTAAGGATAGACTATACTGTGATGGTGCTACTTCTCAGTCTAGACGTGCTGTACAGAGTGCTATGTATACTATTCTAAGTGGTTTAACTAGAATTTCCGCACCTATAATTTCATTCACTGCTGAAGAAATTTGGGGATACATTAACCACAAGGATACAGACAATACAGAGAGCGTATTCTTAAACGATATGCCTACAGTATCCGGTAATACAGTATCCGAGGACTTTAAAGCTAAGTGGGAGTTTATCTCTAAGGCTAGAGAAGATGCTAACAAGGAACTAGAGGTTAAGCGTACTGAAAAAGTTATCGGTAAGCCTTTAGATGCTAACATAGTAGTACATTGCAACTCCGATGAGTTAGTAGCAAAGTATTCCGAACTAGCTGAAACCCTAAAGATGGTTCTTATCGTTTCTAATGTTTCTATCGTTAAGGATGCTACAGTAGAAAGCGTATCCTATGAGGTAGTTAAAGCAGAGGGCGAAAAGTGTGAACGTTGTTGGGCATACTCTAATACTGTTGGCAAAAATTCTATCCATCCAACACTATGCCATAGATGTGCAAGTGTAGTTGAAAGTCTAAATAGATAAGTCTAAAAATATTATTTATCTGGGCGGAGGAAACTTTCTTTCCGCCCTTTTTTAAAAAGGAGTAAAAGAATTAAATGGAGTATTGTAAACTTCAAATAGGTTGCTTATTTGTGCTAATATACATAGGATTAATATATTTTAGAGGATGTAAACAATATAGCTTTAGACTTAAAGGAAATTTCTTTGCAAAGTTAATTCTTATGTCTGTTTTTAGTGTAATATTAGATGGTACTACAGCTATTACTGTAAACTATCTTGATATAGTACCAGATATGGTAAACAAAATTTTGCATACACTATTCTATATCAGTTTGGATTTAGAAATATTTATGCTGTTTTGTTATATGCTTAAAATTACTGGAATTTTCCCAAAGAATAAGTTTTCAAGAATGATAATATTTGGTCCATTCATTGTAAGCACATTGTTATCAATTATAAACATAAACGCAATATATTTTGTCAAAGGAAACACCACCAACTACTCAATGGGAAGTTCCGTGTATGTATGTTTTATCACGGCGGGGGTGTACCTATTATTAACCATAGTACAATTTTTCAGATTTTGGAACTACATGGAGAAAAACAAAAGAATAAGTCTTATGACGTATTTAGTAGTAATGTTTTTTGTAGCCTTTGTACAGTATCTTTTCCCAGAAGCTTTAATTACTAGCATAGGCGTGACTCTATTCGCTGTTAGCGTATATCTTAATCAAGAAGACCCTAGCTATTGTAAACTTTCACAGTACCACGACGAAATGATTATGGACTTTGCTAACTTAATAGAAAACCGTGACAACAGTACAGGCGGTCACGTTAAGCGTACTAGCATATACGTTGAACTAATCGCTGAGGAGTTGCACCAACGGGGTTACTACAGTGATATACTCACACAAGATTATATTACTAACTTAGCTAAGTCTGCACCTTTGCACGATATAGGCAAAATATGTGTCCCCGACGCTATACTACAAAAACCAGGTAAACTAACCGACGATGAGTACGACATAATGAAACAACATTCCGCTAAGGGTGGAAAAATAATTCAAGATACTTTTAAAAATCTAGGCAATGAGGACTACTTAAAAGTTGCCTATGAGGTTACACGTCACCACCATGAAAAGTGGAACGGCAAGGGCTATCCCGATGGCTTGAAAGATACTGAAATACCTCTATGTGCAAGGATTATGGCTGTAGCAGATGTATTTGATGCAGTATCCGAAAAGCGTTGCTACCGTGATGCTATGCCTCTAGATAAATGCTTTGATATTATACAACAGGGTGCTGGTAAAGAGTTCGACCCAGTTATCGCTGAAGTCTTTTTAGATATTAGAGATAAGGTTGAAATCGTTCACAATGATTTCTTAAATGTAAATATCGGTAATAAAAACACTTATGTATAGGAGGACTTTTGAATGTTAATTATCTCAATAGTTTGCATGGTAGTATTAGTATTAATAGACCAAGCTATTAAACTATGGGCGATAGGTAATCTTAAAGGTGCTGAGAGTTTAGAACTTATTAAGTTTGGAAACCTTAAAGTTATAGACTTAACCTACTTAGAAAACGATGGAGCGGTGTTCGGCTCTTTTTCGGGGCAACGTATTCTGCTAATGGCTACTAGTATTGTACTAGTGTTGTTCTGTGGATACTACCTGTTTAAGTACGGCAAAAACTCTAAACTGTTTACGGCTTGTCTAACGTTAATCATTAGTGGAGGTATCGGTAACGGTATAGATAGAATCTTTAGGGGAGGTAGAGTAGTAGACTACATTGAGATTAAACTGTTTAACTTTGCTATATTCAACTTTGCGGATATTTGCGTGGTAGTAGGTGTAATTTTAATGGTGCTATATATCTTCTTTATAGATTCCAAAACTAATAAAATCTTTGTGGATTCTAAATCTAAAAAAGATAAACCTATGGAGGATAAAGAGTAGTGACAACAGAAACTTTTTTAATCACTAGTGATAGTGTTGGCAATCGCCTAGATAAGTTTCTATCTAGCGTGGAAGATTTAGAACTTACTCGTTCGGCAATACAAAATCTAATAGAAAAGGGGGAAGTATCTGTAAATGGTAAAGTAGCATCTAAAAACTATAAGCTAAGACTTAACGATAGTGTAGTGTTAAACATTCCCGAACCCGAAATACTAAACGTCGTAGCAGAAGATATTCCGTTAAACATCGTCTATGAGGATGAACATTTGCTAGTGGTAAACAAGCCCAAAGGCATGGTAGTCCATCCTGCACCATCGAACTATAGTGGCACTCTAGTAAACGCTTTAATGTACCACTGCAAAGACAGCCTATCGGGGATTAACGGGGTTATTCGCCCCGGTATAGTACACCGTATAGATAAGAATACTAGTGGGCTTTTAATAGTCGCTAAAACCGATATAGCCCATTTAGGCTTAGCTGAACAGATTAAAGAACACTCATTCACTCGTGAATATGAGGCTATAGTTTTAGGTAGGTTTAAAGAGCTAACTGGCACTGTAAACGCTCCTATAGGTCGTCACCCTGTAGACCGCAAAAAAATGTGCGTGACTGAAAAAAACTCAAAACAAGCTATTACACACTACGAGGTTATTAATCAGTTCGATAAACACACGCACATTAAGTGCATTCTAGAAACTGGCAGAACACATCAAATTAGAGTGCATATGGCTTATATAGGGCATTCTGTTTTGGGTGATGATGTCTATGGGAAGCCCTACAAAAATCTAGAGGGACAGTGCCTACACGCTAAAAAGATAGGCTTTGTACATCCTATAACTAAAGAATATCTTGAGTTTGATAGCCAACTACCAGAGTACTTTGAAAAGGCTTTAAAGTCTGTGGGCGGTTAAATTCAATTGAATATGAAAGGAGGTTTATATAATGGAAGATTTATCTAGGGTAATGTTAATTACCGATATGGATGGCACTCTTTTAACTGATAGCAAAATAGTAAATCCTGTAGATTTAAAAGCTATTGAACAATTTAGAAAGTTAGGAGGTATATTCACAGTCGCCACGGGTAGAAACTATAAGTCAGCGTCGCAGTATTTTAAAGAACTACAGATAGACGTTCCAGTAATACTATACAATGGAGGAATGGTATTTGATGTATTAAATAATAATCCACTATACATTGACGAACTGGACGAATGTGCCGAAACTGTAGCAAAAGAAATATTAGAAGAATTTCCAACGGTTGGGTGTGAGATTTTAACTAACAATGATATCTATGTAGTACGCAACAACGTTTATGAGCAACATCACAACGACTATTCAAAGGTTACACCCGTATATTGCACACTTAGAGATTTTATCTGTAGTATGTCAGTATTAGAAGAAAAACGTATAAAAATGCTATTTGCTATGCATGAGGATGTTATGCCAAAGTTAATAAAGTTTGTGGAGTACAATGGCTTTAGTGAATATTTCGACTTTGTAAAGTCTACAGATAACTTTTACGAAATGCTCCCAAAAGGGTGTTCTAAGGGTACGGCTTTGCAACAGTATAAAAAAATCCTAGGGCTAAACGATTGCATAATAGTATCCGTTGGAGATTACAACAACGATATTGAAATGCTTAAAACTGCCCATATTGGAGTAGCTCCACATAACGCTCTTAAGAATGTTAAAAAGTCCGCTGACTTTGTTACCAACCACGATAACAACACAGGTGCTATCGCTGAAACTATAGACTATATAATATCTAAATTTATACAATACTAGAGGTTTTATTTTATGAAAAGATTGATAGTAATATCTGTTATATGCAGTATGTTTTTAACATCTTGTAGTAACAATTACTCTTTACAGAACAACGACTCAACAGAGAATACTCAAGAAACTACCACAGAAGTAACTACACAAACCGAGGAGGTTACAGAACCTTACAACCCAATAGTTACTATAGATTTAAGTTTTCTAGGGGACTGTACTTTGGGTACTCAACACGGTGATGATACCGATACATCTAGGTTTAACTACTATGCTCTTAACAACGATAAGTCATACTTTTTGCAAGGTGCATTGCCATACATCCTTACGGATGATTTTACCATTGCAAACTGCGAAACAGTATTCACAGACGAAAACCTTACTGAATTTGACAAGGGATATACACCAGCTTTTTGGTTTAGAAGTCGCACAGAAAATGCTTACATATTCTCAGAAAATAGCGTTGAGGCAGTGTCTTTAGCTAACAACCACACTAACGACTTTGGCGAACAAGGACTACTCGATACCCAAAAAGCTATAGAAAGTACTAACTACACTCAGTGGGGGGACAACGACAATGACGTTATTTTGGAAAAAGACGGCGTTAAAATAGGTTTGGTGTGTTGCACCCTTTGGGATGGCAACTATGCAGACGATATAATATCTAGGGTGGAAAACTTAAGTTCTACCACGGATATACAAGTAGTGTTCTTCCATGGCGGTGAGGAGGGTACTCATGTAGCTGAAGCATGGAAGATAGAAGCTTGTCACAAAATAGTTGATGGCGGTGCGGATTTAATCGTTGGGGGACATCCTCATGTATTGCAACCCCTTGAAACTTACAACGGTGTGCATATCATATACTCTATAGGTAACTTTGTATTTGGTGGAAACCTAAACCCAGAGAATGCTACTATTATATATCAAGAGAGCATTACCTATAACAAGGATTCTAAAACTATTGAAAGTTCAATAGAGAATGTTATTCCGTTTAAGGTATATGGTGGTACTGGTAGCAATAACTATCAACCCGTACCTATAAACCCCGACAGCATTGCATACTCAAAAATAGTAGATTTTGTCTATGGTAGAGGTAGTTCTCCAATATAACATTTTTGTGAAAATAGCACAAAATTTAAACTGGCAATTTGTGTTTTTATACAAACTGCCAGTTTTTATATTGACTTTTTATGGTGTTGGTAGTATAATCTAACTATACTAGAAAGGTATTTTATAAGAGATTTCTAATAAATTCAGCTTTTGGTATTTCAAAGGGGTTGTATGTTATGAATAAAAAGATATTTAATACTAAAAAGTTAAAAGGTTTTACACTAGTTGAATTGATAGTAGTTATTGCAATAGTTGGAGTATTAGCTGCTATGATAGTTCCTAATATGATATCATATGTTAGAAAAGCTAAGTGTACAGCAGCCATTGCCAGTGCAAAAACTATCGTTACTGGTACAGAATCGGCTATAATAGATAAGGCTTTGTATGGTACTTTACACCTTGACAAGTCTGCCGTTATTGAAGGCAAATCCGTTAAAGTTGGCGGTTTAACTAATACTTCCGTATGTAATGCCTACAATAATAAATCCGCTACTAATACTTCCGATAGAGCCATAGCTAGGTCAATCGCTGAAATATTATCCAATGCGGGTATAGACCCCGGTAACACTCAAACACAAAAACCTTTTGGGTTGACGTGTTCTACGTTTGCTGGTAAGACTGAATCTAACTATGGTTTGGTTATCATTTACACATCCGATGGCGATGTGCCTTTTATGCAAATATATACAGATGGGATATTAGTTACATATGCACATGGTAAGTACGTCGCTAACGATAGCAGTAAGGCAACTTTTATCAACAAGGGACAGAGTTTAAGTAAGCCCTTTATAGATGCAGGTGAAAAGCTAGAAGACTTAGACGACTTTATTAAAAATTCTAAATTTCCGAGTAACTGGTAATATATTAAAAATAAAAAACAAAAAGTAAAAAGGAGTGGCTTAATAGTCACTCCAATTTTTTTTATATTCAAGTATGCGGAATGGCGAATCGCCGTTCCCTACAGAAATAATCTACTTTTTAAACTTTTCTAGTGCAGACTTAGTAGTGTTGTAGATATTCTCAGCGGATAGCCCAAACTCTTTTAATAGGTCTACAGCAGGGCCACTGTGTCCGAATACGTCATTAACACCAATCTTAATTACTGGTACAGGGTTGCTTTCGGCAACGGTTTCAGCAACAGCAGAACCTAAACCACCAATGATAGAGTGTTCTTCTGCTGTGATGATTAAACCAGTATCTACAGCACACTTGTTAATTAGTTCGGTATCTAGTGGCTTAATAGTGTGGATGTTTACCACTCTAGCGTTGATACCATTAGCCTTAAGCATATCGTAAGCTTGTAAAGCCTCATTAACCATTAAACCAGTAGCAACTATAGTAACGTCAGTACCCTCTCTAAGAGTTACGCCCTTGCCTAGTTCAAACTTGTAAGTTTCCTTGTCGTTGAACACTGGAACGGCTAACCTACCAAAACGCATATATACAGGTCCATCGTGTAGGATAGCACTTTCAACAGCTTGACGTGCTTCAACATCGTCTGCAGGGTTGATGATTACCATTTCTGGGATAGTTCTCATAAGAGCGATATCTTCATTACACTGGTGAGTAGCACCATCTTCACCTACAGATATACCCGCATGAGTAGCACCAATCTTAACGTTGGTGTGAGGGTATCCGATAGAGTTTCTAACGATTTCAAAAGCTCTACCAGCGGCAAACATAGCGAAAGTACTAGCAAATGGAATAAATCCACTAGTAGCTAAACCACTAGCAACACCCATCATGTCAGCCTCTGCGATACCGCAATCGAAAAACCTTTCAGGATATTTTTTCTTAAAGATACCAGTCTTAGTAGCAGCTGCAAGGTCAGCGTCTAGTACTACAAGGTTTGGATATTTTTCAGCAAGTTCTGTAAGAGCCTCGCCGTAACTCTCTCTAGTAGCCTTTTTAATTACTTCTGCCATAATATTAACCCTCCAACGCTTCTAATTGAGATTTTAGTTCAGCCATGGCAATGTCATACTGTTCTTTGTTAGGTGCAGTACCATGCCAACTTACTTGATTTTCCATAAAGGATACACCTTTACCCTTAACACTCTTTTGGATGATAGCTACAGGCTTACCAACGATAGTTTCAGCCTCGTTGAAAGCGTTTTCAATGCTATCAAAGTCGTGAGCATCCATAGTGATAACGTGCCAACCGAAAGCCTTAAACTTGTCAGTGATAGGTTCAGGGGACATAACGTCTGTAATCTTACCATCGATTTGTAAGCCGTTGTTATCTACGATAGCAACTAAGTTATCTAGTTTGTAGTGACTTGCAAACATACTAGCCTCCCAAACTTGTCCCTCTTGAATTTCGCCATCGCCTAGAATAGTATATACCTTGTAAGATGCCTCTTTTAGTTTACCAGCAAGAGCCATACCACAGGCCACAGAGATTCCTTGACCTAAAGAACCACTGCTCATATCCACACCAGGGATGTGTATACAAGGGTGTCCTTGTAGCATAGCACCTATGTGTCTTAAAGACTTTAGTTCTTCCTTATCGAAGAAACCTCTTTCAGCTAAGGTTGCATATAGAGCGGGTGCAGTGTGTCCCTTAGATAGCACTAGTCTATCTCTTTCTTCCATTTCAGGGTTTTTAGGGTCAACGTGCATTTTAGCAAAGTATAGGTATGTTAGTAAATCGGAAATAGATAGAGAACCACCAGGGTGTCCAGATTTTGCGTTATAAGTACCTTCTATAACGCCCATTCTAACTTTACAAGCGATTGCCTGTAGTCTTTTTTTTACAGCAATATCCATAAAAGATAAACTCCTTTATATAATTTTTGGTACTTAAAATATAGGCTATTTTAAGTATCTATAAAACTTCATTTTAATTATTATATCATTATTATAGGAACATTGTCAATAATTTTGTGTAAAAATTAACTTTGCAAAACAAATAGAACGTTTAAAAAACGTCCTATTTGCGAAATATTATTCTATTAATCTAAACTGGAAAAAATATTTTAACTTAATTTTAATAATATTCTTTTTAGTGTTAAAACGTCAACAGCATCGATAGAAGAATCGCCGTTTACGTCGTAGTTCATAGATAGGTCTTTATCTGAAATACCTAGGATATATTTCTTTAAGATTAGTAAATCTCTACTGTCAACGTCACCATCTTGATTTACATCACCAACTATGCCGTTAGGTGTGGAAATTTCAGTAGTTGTAGAAGTTGTAGTAGTAGTTACAGTAGTGCTAGAACTATCGCTAGGTTGGGCAGTAGTTGTAGTAGTTACGGTAGTGTTAGAGCTGTCACTAGGTTGAGTAGCAGTAGTTGTTGTAGTTGTAACGACTGCAGTGCTAGGACTAGTGCTAGGCTTAGAAGTTGTTGTAGTAACAGTAGTAGTATTAGTAGTAGCAACTGTAGTAGTTGTAGTTGCTGTAGTATCTTGAACTACTGGGGAAACCTTTTCTAGAATCCATTGTTGGTTAGTAGCATTTTTAGAGGTATACTGTGATACATTAGCACCAACTTCAGTGGAGTGTGCATCTACATCTAAGGCACACTTATCTTTGGAAGCCTTAGTTACTATGTTGTAAGAACCGTCTGGGTTAGCTACTAACTTAAATAGTTGTGAACTAGTTTGGTTAGCCTGTAGTATTTGAACGTTAGTACCACTAGCGGATTTTCCATCGTTTACATCTAGTAGGAAAGTATCACCGCCACCTAGTAGACTATAGAAGTAGTAGTAGCCATTACCTGCGGATACCAACTTCCAAGTGTTCCAATCTCCAATATCTGTAACAGTCCATTGTTGAACGTTAGCGTTATCTTCAGCTAAGCCGTTAGCAACTTCGAGATATAGTCCGCTGTTTACGTTCTTTAGTTGATAAGTGTAGCTAGTATCTATAGTGCAACCAGCGGGTTGTACTTGTGTAAGAGTCCACTTTTGGGAGTCGGCATTAGTTAAGGTAGATTGTACTATATTAGCACCGCTACCAGTAGAACTATCTGCAACGGTTAAGGCACTAGCATCGTTAGAAGATTTAGTTAATATGTAGTAAGAGCCGTCATCGTTCTTTACAAACTTAAATAGTTGAGCATCTGCTTTGGTGTCTGTGAATATTTGTATATTAGTGCCATCGGCAGTGCTACCATAGTCTACATCTAGTAGATAAGTTATAGTGTCGCCCAACTGTGAATATAGGTAGTAGTAGCCATCACCAGCGGATAGTACTCTCCATGTATTCCATGCACCAGTTTCACTAGCACCCCACTGTTGAACGTTTGCACCTGCTTCAGCTAGACCGTTAGCTACTTCTAGGTATAGTTTACTGTTTACATTTTGAATCATAAATACAGAGCCATCTACTAAGGTAGCAGCCTCTAAAGTAGGAGTAGTAACTGTAGGTTTAGAAGTTCCGTTTAGTACTGTAACGTTAGGTCTGTCGGGTAGTGGTTGGTCTGAACCTAGATAGAAACTTGCGTGTGGTGGTTGGTTGTAAGATACGTTCTGTCC
>CAYXNU010000031.1:0-11340 GCA_964466485.1 uncultured Ruminococcus sp. | reverse complement strand
CAAACATATCAATAGTGCTTTGTTCAAAACCTATAGGGTTGTATTCTTCGACGTATGCACCTACTAAGTCTTTGTACACCGTTGGGAGCATATCCATTATGCAGTTGTTGTTGGAATCTTTTACACCACTTCTATTAGTTAAGATTAGAGTTCCGCCATTTTCTACGAATCTATGTAAGTTTTCAACGACGGTTGTATTTGTAATGTACATAGTTGGAGCGATTACAACTTTGTAGTTATTCAAGTTTGATGTTTCGTTAATAACATCCACATTTACGCCAAAGTGCGTAAAAGCGTCATGGTAGGACTTCAACTGTTCAAGGTAGTACATTCCGTTGGTTTGTGGCTGGATTTTTAAAGCATAGTCGTTATCCATGGAATACAATACCGCTACACTAGATACATACTTAGAGCCGTCAATATCTTTAAGGGAGTTGGCAGTATCGCAAAGCTGTACAAACTCTTTAAACTTTCGTCCGTGGTGGTTGTTGTGGTCTATAATGCCATGCCAAAACATTTCAGCACCAGTGTTTGCTGTTCTCCACCTAAAATGGATTACAGTATCCGCACCATGTGCAAAGGCTTGTAAAGAGTATCCTTTAATCATGTTAGGTTGTGGAGTGCAACTCATGGGCGACCAACTACCTAGACCACCGCTCAACTGCTCCATAATCCAAAAGTTTTTATCTTTTATACCACGCATAAAGTCAAGGTGGAACGCATGGGAATAGATTTCTTCGGGGTTCTGTGGGATATTTGTAGTAGGGTAGTTATCATAGGATACGAAGTCTAGGGGTTCAAAAGTTTGGTAGAAGTCTATAGTATTTTCACAAAACCATGTATTGGTAGTGATAGGGGTATCTTTGCAAACTTTTCTAATACACTCCACTTGAAATTTAACGTATTCCACGGTATCAGCAGAGGCAAACCTGTGATAGTCTAGCATTAAGGCGGGGTTGTACCATGCCTTGTTGTAAGTTCCCATAGGTGGTGCAACCTGTTCCCATGATGAGTATTCACCACTCCAAACGCTGTTGCCGTAGTGTCTATTTAGGTTGTCTAGTGTGGAATACTTCCTTTGTATGTAACTTCTAAACTTAGACTTGCAAACCTCACAACGGCAAAAGTTAGCTTCCAGTTCGTTGTCTATTTGGTAAGCTACAACGTTAGGATTGTCTTTATATCTAGATACTATTTTGTCTATGATAATGCTTACACGTTCTAAAAATTCGGGACTATTGTAGCACCTGTGTCCTCTAATGCCTATAGCTATTCTGTTGCCGTTGCAATCGGTTTGTATAGCATTTGGATATTTTTCGTATAGCCATAAGGGAGGGCAGTTTGTGGGAGTTCCTAAAACTACTTCGATATGTTTTTTGGTAAACATATCTATTATGGTATCTAGCCATGTAAAGTTAAACTCATCTTTAAGGGGTTCAAGCTTAGACCATGCAAACTCCCCTAAACGAACTATTTTAACGCCTATTTCAGCCATTAAGTCCACATCTTGTTGCCATATAGCCTTGTCCCACTGTTCGGGATAATAATCAACACCTATTTTCATAAAACACCTCAAAATATAGATAGGAACGGTAAAAGCCCGTTCCTATGTAAGATATTCAATAAAGTTTAAACTATTTAATATCGTCTAAAGTTATCATCTGTAGAATTAACTTTTTAAGCAATAGTAAATCGTTAGCTTGAATTTCACCATCGCCATTGATATCCGCACTTGCAAGAGCGTCGCTATCTAGAGTGGACATTTGTAGCAAGTACTTTTTAAGCAATAGTAAATCAGTAGCTTGAATTTCTCCATCGCCATTAATATCGCCAACAGAGTTGCTAGTAGTGTCGGCACTGCCAGTATTACTTGTGGATGAAGAAGAAGATTCAGAGGTAGAAGTTTCGGGAGTTGAAGTTTCTGTGTAAGAAGGCTCAACTTCGTTTAAAGATGTTGAAGACGAATCAAAGGTTTCAAGACTGGTTTCGTATTCGCCGTCGCCATCTTCGTCTATAGCTATACCGATAGTGTTCTCGTCTATCTCATAGATAAATACTTTATCTTGAGTGGTAGTAAACTTAGTAGTAGCAAAAACGTTGTCGTCTTCTGCGTTTACGGTAATGTTTACTAAGTTATCTCCTGAGAGTATAAAGCCATTTTCGCAAGGTGATAGCGTAGCTTGATTAATCTTGTCGCCGGAAACTTCTAGGTCGTACCAGTCAAAAACTTGTTGTGATGAGTTGAACACTACTCCTAAACTAAAGTCGCTATTGTTGGTATATAGAGTTACATCGCCAGTTGGGAAGAAGTTGACATACTTACCTTGACTAGATGTAGCACTTATTTGACAATCTGGGTACATCATGCTTAAGTTTATACTTTGTGAATTGTTAGACTTTTCGTCGAATAGAGTATCGAACTTGTAACCCGAAGATACGTTACTTAAGACTACTTTAAAGCTATCTGTAGAATCGTCGCTAGAAGTGTCGAAATCGTAGAATAGTTTTATTTCGTCGTCATCAATGGAGGAACTGTTTATAGAGCCGTCAGTATCTTTGTATATTTTGGAAATCTTAAAAGTATCCATCACAGAAGATTCCATAATGCCAACGCTTATGTTATTAGTATAGGTTACGTTGCCGTCATTGAAGTAGCTGTACTTGTCTAGTATGTTAAGGTCATTCTCTATGAGCATAAACTCTCCGCCATCTTCGGAACTGATGTTATACTTTGGAATGCACCAGTTGTTGTTATTAGTATTTACATATATGCAGAAGTTGTCGTTAGATTCTTCTAGTGTGGAGTTGTTAGGGTCTAGCACTTTGATACATTTTTGGTATGCTGTCTTATTGATTACAGTGCTTGTATTTTCCACATCGTAGGCAACTACTGCGTGAGCGAAATCTCCTTGTTGGTAGCAGACAAATACGGGTGTTCCGCCATATGGAACGGTTTCGGCTAAGCTTAAAAGTTTTTCAACGTTTTCGCTAGTAGATTTGTCTAGGGTTTTAGTTATCAAACTTTGTATAGATTGAGTTCTTTGTAACGCATGGTAGTAGTTAATCAAGGATTCTTCAGCGGTGTTGTCTTCTTTGGTTAGCACTGGCAAATCGGATAGATATGTTGCATTGCTGTCCCATTCGCTTACATCGAATACGCCCTCTTTGGCTAGTATAGCAGTTAAAGACATTCCATAACAAGCACCGCTCCAGTTTTTGTTAAGTATAGCTTTAACGTTCTTTTTGTCGATGTTGTTTAACTTAGATAACATCTTCTTTTTGTCGTTGTTGGTTATGTAGCGTACATCGTTGCTAAACACACTAGATAGGTTGTTAAAGTTCCAGCCGTCTTTTCCTAGCACCATGGAATTATCCTTGCCAGTAACTGTAGTACTTGTTGTTGTGGAAGTTTCAGCAGTAGTAGTGGTAGTTGGTTCTGTAGTTGTGGTAGTTATAGGGGTAGTAGTAGTCACTGGAGTGGTGGTTGTAGTAGTCTTAGGAGTGGTAGTAGTCACTGGGGTGGTGGTTGTGGTAGTCTTATGAGTGGTGGTAGTCACTGGGGCGGTAGTTGTAGTAATCTTAGAAGTAGTGGTGGTTACTGGGGCAGTAGTGGTAACTACTGGCTCTGTGGTTGTAGTGGTAGTAGTAGTATCATCATCCAAACTAATGTTAGGGAAAAGACTTGCCATAACACCATTAGCTAGTAGTACTTCGCACTGTTCAGCAAAGCGGTGATACGTCCATGTGGTACTGGAAAGACTTCCCTTGTCGTAAGCACTCTTTAACTTTGTATAGCTACTGTCATTAGTGTAACTTGAACGTATACTAATGAATGTAGCACCATTTTCGATTTTGTCGCCGTTAGGCATAGTGCCATGGTAACTAGTTGGAACGTATACGGTTTCGTTAAAGAAACGGTCAAGACTGCTGTTAGTTTCGACTTGTGTTAAACCTATGTTATCACGACAAGTATTCCATTGACAGTCAAGTAACTTTTTAGCATAGCCTAAAGCCTTTTCAGCTGTGTTATCAGAAGCGATTAACTCGTCAGCGGACTTGTTAGTATCGGTATCTACACCGTTAGCAGCAGCATAGTAGATTAAGCCATTTGCCCATGTAGCTGTATCTCCCACGTCTTGAGAGTAACTATCGATATCGCAAGTTAAGTTTGTGTTGTCGTGGTTGCCGTCACCAGTCCATGTATCGGGTTGACCGTGCCAAACTAATGATGATGGAATAGCCCATGCGTCGCTACTGTCACCGCTAAAGTTGTCAAGTTCAGCGACTGCATCACTTCCAAACTTGATGTTTTCTAGTGACCATTCTACCCATCTATCCATAATCTTAGCACAAGCGTCTTCAACGGATAGACCACCAGCAGTAACTCCGCCACTGTTATCGCCTAGTTGAGCAACCTCGTAATATAGTTCGGAAATGCGTTGCAAAGACTCTACTTGATTGCTAATACTTTGGTTAGATGGAGTATCCTCATAGACTGGGTGTTCTAGGTAAATCATATCGTAGAATGTGGAAGTTATAAGTTGACTTTCGCCAGTGCTAGAAACGTAAGTATAACCGGTAGAGTAGTCCTCATAACGACCATGTAAAGAGTTGGTAGCACCACCCGCAATAGGGCCATCTTCGGATTGCAACCATAGATAGAATTCTAGCTGTCTACCTAGAGAAGTCTTATAGTCGGTAGTAGCATTTTGTGCTTTAATAGAAGAATTTAAGTTTGTATCGGCTAGTAAAGCGTAGGTACTCAATGGGTTTTGGTATGCTTGATGAACGTGTGAATTACCAATTTGCCATGCCCATGAACCATCTAAAGCACCACCCCATGAAGTGTTCCAACCTCTTAAGTAGTGTGCGGATTCATAGCCAGTGGTAGAACTGTTCTTAGTAGTAGTCACACTGATAGCTTTGTAGTACTTATCAAAGAAAGAGTTTCTTAATTCGTCACCCATCTTACCAGCTAAAGTAACTACATCACTATCGGAGTTGCCCCAACGTATAGCCTCATGGACACCTTGTATAGCAAGGTCTTCCGCCACAGGAGTACTCTTGTAAGAGTATTGCTTAGCAGTAGAACTATCTGTATTAAATATACCACCCTTAATGCCTTGTGATGAGTTACCGTATTTTAACTCCTCAACACAAGCATGGGGTACAGTTTCCCACACGGATTCATTAGTGCCACGTTCAAAAGAGTCAATAAGGGTAATAGTGCCATCTTCCTTACCAGCAGTAGAGCCACCAAAACCATACCAGTCATTTACATCGGCTAACCAGTGCATTAAGTATAGACCCTTTTCACTTCTGTAAGTGTTTGCAAAGTAAGTTTGGATTGGGTTTACACCAGTATTCCATGCCTCTCCACTGCTTGGGCAATCCTCAGGTTCGTCGTACTCATTGCTATATGCACTAGATAGACCGCCTTGAGAAGCCTTATTCCAAAAACCAGTTTGCACTGTAGGAATCATAGACTCTATGCTGTTCCATGCACTAGAAAGTTCACTAGAATAGCTAGGAGCGTTATCAGCAGTAGTCAACCCTTGATTAACGATATGGTCTTTCATGGCGGAAACTGACACTAAGTAAGAAACATCTTTAGAAGTGGTTTCGTGACCGTAATCGGTAGTATCGTCAACATTAAGAGTTTCCACACAGTGGTATGGGATTGTCTTGCCAGACTGTTTGCTTAAGTATCCATTTTTTACACCGTTTTCTATTACATCGGCGTATAGTGACATAAACCTGTTAGCATAAGTATCGTCATTGTATTCTTCAGCTTTAGTTCTAGTTATGGTGTTTTCGGCACTAACATTTAAGGTTGCACACATACTAGATATCATACATAACGATGATACAAATGCTATAACTTTTTTTAAATTCAAAAGAAAAACCTCCCCACAATCAAAAAAACGTATAATTCAAATTATACTATATATATGACTATAGTATATCACATAATTTTTAGCTTGTCAATGTACGGAAAATAGCTGATTTGATATTTTAAATTAAACTTTATTAAAGCTTTATTCACGTTTTTTTGACGATATATCTTTACTAATTTTCTTATAGAAAAGCCACTCCTTATGTATTATAAAGAAGTGGCTGTATATATTTGAAATTAAAAATTTATACTAAAATAATCTCATAGATAGGTATCTTTCGCCAGTGTCGGGTAGCAATGCAACGATGTTCTTTCCTGAATTTTCGGGACGTTTGGCTAATTCTGTAGATGCCCAAACTACCGCCCCACTGGATATTCCTACTAGTAAGCCGTCGTGCTGAACTAGCAACTTAGCAGTCTTAATGGCGGATTCGTCCGCTACAGCTATAACTTCATCATAGATGTCTGTGTTTAAAACGGATGGCACAAAACCCGCACCAATTCCTTGAATCCTATGTTTGCCGGAACGCCCTTGCGACAGTACTGGAGAGCCTTTGGGTTCAACGGCTACTACCTTGATGTTTGGGTTTTTAGACTTTAAATATTCTCCCACACCTGTGATAGTTCCGCCAGTGCCTATGCCTGAAACGAAGATATCCACAGAGCCGTCGGTGTCTTTCCAAACTTCTTTGCCAGTAGTTTCACGGTGTGTTATGGGGTTGGCTATGTTGGTAAACTGTCCTAAAATTATGGAGTTTTTTATACTTCTGTGGAGTTTTTCGGCCTCCCTAATAGCTCCGCTCATGCCTAAAGTACCACTTGTTAGAACCACTGTTGCACCGTAGGCTTTGAGTAGTTTAGTCCTCTCAACGCTCATAGTTTCGGGCATTGTGAGTATTACCTTGTAACCTTTGGCTACTCCTATGGATGCCAAACCTATGCCAGTGTTGCCACTGGTAGGCTCGATAATTGTGTCGCCCGATGTGATTAAACCTTTTTCTTCCGCATCTTCAATCATTGCCTTTGCGATTCTATCTTTAACGCTGTGTGTGGGGTTGAAGTATTCTAGCTTAGCTAATATGTTGGTTTTTAAGCCTTGCAATTGCGAATACTTTGCGAGTTCAATTAATGGGGTATTTCCTACTAGTTCCGTTATGGATTTGTATATTTTAGCCATGTTTTAGCACTTCCTTTCGTGGTTGCACTGTGGAATACTTTTTGATGTAGTATTCCATAGGGTAGCCGTTTTCCAAACCGTTCAAGAGTTCTCTTGCGGGGTTGGTTAGGTTTTCCGCCCTAGCGTATAGCGGTTCTAGGAAAGTTTCCTCGTAATATCCACGTTCTAGTAAGCCGTCTTTGGCGATGTCTAAAATTTGCACTAGTTTTTCGGATAGTGCCTCTCTATCGATAAAACTAGGGATTTCTTTCGCATTTAGGAGGTTTCTTAGTTCGGCAGTGGAGTATCCATGATGGTATAGTGTGGTATCTTTGGATAGCAGTTCGGTCAACTCGGAAAGATTCTCCATTAGTCCCACATGAAATGCCGAAACCGACATAGTATCGGCGATAGGCTGACAACAGCTACTGCGAAATTCTACCGTTCCACGATAAGTTAAGTCCTGAAATTTAAAAGTTCTTAGATATTTCAAATCGCTAGGCTGTGGCTTAATCTCGATGTTGTGTAGTTTGCCATTGTGGTAGTATTGCCCATTAACAGTGCTTAGGTTAAAGTACTCTCTAATGGGTATAGGTTCAAAAAATGCGTACTTTTCGCCACGCTCCACACAGTACATACTGCAACCCTTGATGTACTCCACTAAGTCGTTTGTATCTTTGAATTTGTATTCGTGAATGCCGACGTTGTGTGGGTTGTAGCCATGCATACTGTCAAACCAAAACGAATCACGGGTGCATAACATTTTAGGGTAGTCCTCGGCATAAGAGTTCGCAAAAAGCACGGTTTTAAATGGTTCTAAGCGGTTAAACGTGTTGATTACCTCGATTACATTGTCCTGATTTACGTCCAATTGCACTTGCGACGCACTGGTAAAAGCCCCATAGTTTGCAAATGGTTGAAACTTCTTAAAATCGGTGTACTTTTGGTACATTTCCAAATAGTTGTATAGCATTTGGTATCTTCCACTTTGGATGGGTGTATTAGTGTTAATCTTGTAATGCGGATTGACTCCCATGCCTGTAAGCGTGTAGTTGTGTGGTTTGAAACACTCTTGAATGTATGTGTAGTATTCGAAAAACCTACTGTTTATGGTGTGCAAGTCGCTTTCTTTGCCCATAGATAGTTCTAGGTTTGAATAGCAAAAATCGAAAGAGAGGTTGTCGCCATTAGTTGGGTTTTGCAACGAATATGCGTTGTTTTCGTCATCAAGACTTACGGGGACAAAGTTAAAGTTATCCGAAAATTGGTGTACCATTTTATGTACAATTTTGTAATCCACTGGCTTCCCCTCAAGATTAACTATAGGTATCTCAAACTCCGCACCTATGTACTTATTTTGGTTGCCTTGTATCGGCTGTATATACTTTTTGTGTAGTTCTAAATCTAAATTAAACATAGTTTTCACTCCAATTCTAAGGTTAAATATAATATCCTTGGTTCTGCTGAATATTTGCGTATGAGTCAAAAAATTCATGTCTGTGGTTCGTGCCACGGTATGCCAACACCCCATTTTGATATGCTAGAAGTGTAGTCATAGGCACAGGTAACCATTTATCTGGGTCTAACGGGACGGTTGCAAAAAACGAATTACCGTCACTTTCTTTGTGATAGAGCGTGTTTTTCATGTTGGTATGTACATAAAACAGTTCACCGTCGTAAATGATTAGGTTTAGCTTGTTGCGGTATGACAACTCGCAAACCACGTTGTTTAGTGCATGAAACCTATCATGAGCGTTCGGTGGGCTGTCAAATTGGTTAATCTTATCGATTATGTAAAGCAGTACTCTTTCACTGTCGCTAGAGCCTTTTTGTTTGCATTTATAGGGCGAAAGTATCGTATCTGCGTAGATTGTTCCATTATGGATTAGTGTCCATTGGCGGTTAAATTTGTCCTTATAAGTGTACGGATGACAATTTTCGGACTTTATCTTTCCAATGGTTGCGTATCTAATATGCCCTAATACGACATTTTCGTGAATATCTTTTTTAAGAATTTGTTTTAAAATTTGGCTATCTATGGCACGGATAGGCTCTTTTATGATGTTTGGAATGTCGCTGTTATGTTGAAAAGTAGCTAACCCCCAACCGTGCGGATGCATGACACTATGAGAGAAAAATTCTGCCAACATACCATTTAGCGATATTTCAGTTAAAAGATTTGCTCCAAATAGTTCACACATAAAAAACATTCCTTTCCAATTCTAAAATTTAAACTTTACATAATTCAATACCTTTTTTTACAAAACTGCCCTTAAATGATTCATATATTTGATTTGAATACCTATTATTTGGGCTTTTGAGTTTTTCCTTTTGAAACTCTATAACGCTAAAATCAACGTTGATATGTGATTTTTTAAAGTAAGCAGACATATCATTTAAAATGCTAAGAGCCTCATTTACTAGATGTGTATTTTTGCCATTGATGGATAGCACTACGTTTTCTAAGTCAAAAGATGACGATTTTTTGTGGTTTTCGAGAGCGTTAATTTGGTCTAGAACGGTAAAATCTTCGCAAGGTAACCCCAATAAATATACTATAAAGTAGTGTGCAAAATGCAAGTCTTCGATTTTTACCCCAACACTGTCCAGTGGGTTTAAGTCGAACATCCTCAATTCTATGTGATTTATTCCGTTGTTAAGGGCTTCCAAAGAGTTGTCGCCGTGCGGTTTCAATCTAATGGGTATATAGCATTCGCCAACCGACGCAATATCGCCATTAGAAATGTACTTCTGTATGCTATTAATGTACGCTTTTAGGGACGAATAATCCAAAACTAGGTTGAACTGATTCCAATAGCCCTCGGGACTATTCCTCATGGATGCGTAGCCGTTAAAGCCGTCTATTCCTAGAAAACTTTCGTTTACTAGAGAGCAGTCGTATAATGGACTAGCTGACGTAAGTGCGACGATTAGCCAACTGTATTTTAACAGCTTTTTTGCTAAATCTAAGTAAATATTGGACACGAAATCCTCGTAGCTACTGGATTTGTTAAGATTATATGCAGATTGCAAGAAGTCCTCGGCAAAGGAGAAATTGTAATGTATTCCAGAATATAGCATGAGGCGTTTTCCGTACTTTTTTGCTAAATATTCTCTGTAGGTTTGCTTTTCCTTAAGTTCGCCATCGAACGTAGCTACGGGGATATCACTTTCGCCTTTGAAGTATGGCGGATTGCTAAAGCACCAAAGATATTCTGTTTTTGGCAAATTTTTAAGAGTATCCTTAACATAGTCATTGGTGTGTTTTAGTCCCAAATATAGGCTTTCCACGTTGGGGTACACGTCCGTAACTATCTCGATTTGATTCTCACAAAAGTCCCTAGATACGTTGTTATTGTCGCAAAATGGGTGTGGAGTTTTTGAAATGTAGCCGTTTTCTGTAATACGCAAACTTTCCTTTTCTAAGCCGAAATTTCCTTGTAGTAGGTATTTTTTACTAGTACTATCTAAAATCATAAGTTTAGTCCTTCCTTGATGTGTTGGGGGCGGTTATTCTTCACAAGAACGCATAGCTACGATGGTTTCGCTGATTAGCTCATCCAAAGACCACCCGAGCATATCCGCTCCACGCTGGATGACTTCTCTGGAACAGCCCATTGCAAAATTCTTACTTTTGTATTTTTTTTTGACGGATTTAAGTTCCAAATCTTGTACACTTTTGGAGGGTCGCATTATAGCCACTGCCCAAATTAAACCAGTTAGTTCGTCGGTAGCAAATAGAACTTTTTCCATTTGGTGGATAGGCTCGATGTCTACAGTTATGCCGTAACCGTGACTAGCTGTAGCATGAATAATCCTCTCATCTATGTGGTTTTCCCTCATGATTTCTTGTGATTTGATGCAATGTTCACTGGGGTATTTTTCAAAGTCTAAGTCGTGTAATAATCCCACTATTCCCCAAAAGTCAACCTCATCTGCATACCCTAATTTGTCCGCAAAATATCTCATAACACCCTCAACGGTTTTAGCGTGTTGCAAATGAAATGGCTCTTGATTGTATTTTTGTAGCAAGTCCCAAGCCTGTTCTCTAGTTAAAGCACTCATAATAGTTCCTTTCTTGCAAAATGCACAAAGAGGCTGTTCAAAAAAAATTCTGAAACAGCCTCTAATGTATTTAGTCAACCATATATTAAAACCCAGTATTTCTATAGGCTTTATGTAAATTCTTTATGCTATATAGTATACGCTTTTAACTTGTTTTTGTCAATACGTTTCTTAAATTTTGGAAAGTATGTCATAAAAATTTCATAAAAGTACTAACTTTTTG
>CAYXNU010000030.1:0-11505 GCA_964466485.1 uncultured Ruminococcus sp. | reverse complement strand
GATTGCCAAAATGGTGTAAAGGCTATCTTTACTGATAACGAAGTTAAGGAAAAGCTATCCAACGGCGGATATATGTTCTCTAGTGCGAACTCTATCAACTGGGGTAGACTAGTACCACAAATCGTGTACTATGTATCTGCATATGCTACACTAGTAGCCGACAAGGAAATCGACTTAGGCGAGAGAATAAACATAGTAGTACCTACTGGTAACTTTGGTAATATCCTAGCTGGTTACTACGCTAAAAAGATGGGTGTTCCTATAGATAAGCTTATCTGTGCATCAAACGTTAATAAAGTTCTAACAGACTTTATAAACACTGGTATCTATGACAGAAATAGAGAATTCTATGCTACTTGCTCACCATCCATGGATATACTAATATCTAGTAACCTAGAAAGATTACTATACTTAGTTACTGGCGAAGATGATGCTCTAATCCGTGACTGGTTCGGACAACTAGCTACTACTGGTAGATATGAAGTTAATGACGCTGTTAAGGCTGTTCTAAAGGAAGAATTCTATGGTGGCTATTGCGACGATGCAGACACTAAGAAGACTATCAAGGAAATATATGACAAGTATGGTTATACTTGCGATACTCACACTGCTGTAGCAGTTAAAGTATATGAAGATTACAAGGCTCAAACTGGTGACGATAATAGTACTATTATTGCATCTACAGCTAGTCCATATAAGTTTAGTGCAAGTGTTCTTGAGGCTATTGACGGTAAGGTTTCCAACATCGATGAGTACGATATGGTAAACATCTTAAATGAGCGTTCTAATATGCCAGTTCCAAAGTCTTTAGCAGAACTAAAGGGCAAGGCTAGACGTTTCGATGGTTCTATCGAGAAAGATAGCATGAAATCTTTTGTGCTAAAAAATTTAGGACTTTAATACCATGAGTTTGTATGTAATAAGTGATTTGCACCTATCGTTAAGCAATCCCGAAAAGAGTATGGAAATTTTTAGCGGTTGGGATGGCTATGTTGATATCTTAAAAGAAAATTGGCAAAATGTTATACTCCCTAGCGATACCGTGGTAATTCCGGGGGATATTACATGGGGTAAGCGTTTGCAAGATACCCTTGAGGATTTCCAGTTTTTAAACTCTCTTAATGGGTTTAAAATATTAGGCAAGGGCAACCATGACTACTTTTGGACTACCCAAAAAAAGGTTGTAGATTTCTTTGAGGTCAACAAGCTTGATACACTTCACTTATTATACAACAATTTTTACAAGTATGAAAACTATGCTATTTGTGGCACTCGTGGGTGGATTAACATTGATGGCGAAACAGAAAACAAAGTTGGGCATATAATTGATAATGATAAAGTAATGGCTAGAGAAGTTCAACGTTTAGAGGTTTCTATATCTTTGGCAGAGGCTGAGGGCTTAACTCCTATAGTGTTTTTGCACTATCCGCCTGTGTTTGCCAATAGCTACAATTACGACATCCTAGATGTTTTATATAGACATAACGTTAAAGATTGTTATTACGGTCACTTGCATGGTAAAAAATATCATAGCTTAGCTATTAATGGCGAACGTGACGGTATAAACTTTCATTTGATATCATGTGATTTTATACAGTTTAACCCTGTTAAAATTATATGATTTTGTGCAAAACATAGAACAGTAGTATTTAATATAGAAAACTTTATCGTTCTATGTTATAATAATAAATACGTTTTAGAATATTTTACGGAGGATAAAAACTATGAGTTTAAAATCATCAACTAATACAGCGGTAAATACTTACGAACTTATTATTGAGGTAAGTGGCGAAGATTTCGATAAGGCTGTAAACAACGTTTACAACAGAGAAAAGAAAGACATTCAACTAAAGGGCTTTAGAAAAGGTAAAGCTCCTAGAAAGTTAGTTGAAAAAGAGTTTGGCGAGAACGTTTTTTGGGAAAATGCTATTAACGACCTTTGCAATGCAGAAATCCCAGTAGCAGTAGAAAGCGAAAAGCTTGAAATTGTAGATACTCCAGCTGTTGAACTAGTATCTGCTAACATTACAGACGGTGTAGTATTAAAGGTTACTTGCACTACTAAGCCAGAAATTACTGTTGAAAATTACAAGGGCATTGTAGCAGTTAAGCCATCTGAAGAAGTTACAGACGCTGACGTTGATGCTCAACTAGAACAAGTACAAAAGAGAAACGCTAGATTTATCTCTATCGACGATAGAGCAGCACAAACTGGCGACCAAGTAATTATCGATTTTGAGGGCTTCCAAGATGGTGTAGCTTTCGAGGGCGGTAAGGCTGAAAACTTTGAGTTAGGTTTAGGTTCTCACCAATTTATCCCTGGCTTTGAAGAAGCTATCGTAGGTCACAAGGTTGACGAAGAATTCGACATAGAGGTTACTTTCCCTGAAGATTACGGCGTTGATACTCTTGCAGGTAAACCAGCTACTTTCAAGATTAAGCTACATGAAATCACTGCTCAAGAACTTCCTGAGTTCGACGACGATTTCGTTAAGGAAGTTTCCGAGTTCGATACTGTTGAAGAATACAAGGCTGACGCTAAGACTAAGTTAGCTGAAAACATGAAGAACAACGCAGAGGCTGAGTTTAACAATAACGTTATGCAAAAGGTTATCGATTTAGTACAAGGCGAAATCCCTCAATGTATGTTCGACCAAAGAGTTGATAGACTAGTTTCCGACTTTGAACAAAGACTAAAGGCTCAAGGTATGGGCTTAGATATGTACCTACAATACACTGGTATGGATATCGATGGCTTTAAGGCTACTTTCCAAGAAAGAGCAAAGGACGAAGTTACTCTTAGACTTGCTCTTGAAAAGATTGCTCAAGTTGAAAACCTTGAAGTTACTGCAGAAGAAATCGATGCTTACTTTAACGATATAGCTAGTGCTAACCAACTAAACGTTGATATGGTTAAGCAATTTATCGGTGAAGAAAACGTTAAGGCAGATTTATTAGCAGAAAAGGCTAGTAAGCTAGTTCTTGAAAACGCTGTTGCTGTTGAAACTGAACCTGAAGAAGTAACTGCTGAATAGTAGTATAAACGCTATTATTTTGCGTCCCTTTATATAAAAAAAGTTTGGGCGGATAGTATCCGCCCGTAAATATACAATATCTTAGAATGAAAGGAAGTTATCTTTTATGAGTACTTTAGTTCCTTATGTCGTTGAACAAACTAGCAGGGGAGAACGCTCCTATGATATTTTTTCAAGACTTTTAAACGATAGAATAATTATGTTATCTGACCAAGTAAATGACGCTACCGCTAGTTTAGTAGTTGCACAACTTCTCTATCTTGAAAGCCAAGACACCGAAAAGGATATTAGTTTATACATTAATAGTCCAGGTGGCTCGATTACTTCTGGTATGGCTATTTATGACACTATGAATTACATCAAGTGTGATGTTTCTACTATTTGTATAGGTATGGCTGCTTCCATGGGTGCGTTTTTGTTATCTAGTGGTGCTAAAGGTAAGCGTTTTGCCCTTCCTAATAGCGAGATTATGATACACCAACCTTTAATAGGTGGGGGCGGTCTATCGGGTCAATGTACAGATATAAAAATCCATTCCGACCATTTGGTAAGAACTAGAGAAAAGTTAAACGAAATCTTATCTCTAAACACTGGTAAACCTTTAGAAGTAATTCAACAAGATACTGAAAGAGATAACTTCCTTACAGCCCAACAAGCTATGGAGTATGGTCTTATTGACAAGGTTATGACTAATAGATAGGAGTATATCGCTGATGGGTATTAATGACAAATATATTAAAAGATGTCACTTTTGTGGTAGAAGCGAAAATAAAGTAAATAGCTTATTCTCATCGGGGGAGTATAACATTTGTGATAATTGCGTTAATGTATGCTATAATATGCTATTAGAATCCCTCAACAAGGAAAAAGAGGAAGAAGAACGCCAAAAGAACGCTCCTAAGAGTAAGCCTGTTTCTGCACCTGCTGAACCTCAAACAGCTAAAAAGTTTTCATTGAATGCTATTAACTTGAAAACCCCTAAGGAAATTAAAGCAGTACTAGACGAATATGTAGTAGGTCAAGATTTGGCTAAGACTACATTAGCAGTATCTGTATATAACCACTACAAGAGAATTTTAAGTGCTAACGATGATGACGAAGTTGAGATTCAAAAGAGTAACGTTCTATTGCTAGGTCCTACTGGTGTAGGTAAAACTTTCCTTGCACAGACTTTGGCAAAGATTCTAGATGTACCTTTTGCTATAGCCGATGCTACTACTCTAACTGAGGCTGGTTACGTTGGTGACGACGTTGAAAACGTACTAGTAAGACTATTACAAGCCTCCGACTACAACGTTGAGGCTGCCGAAAAAGGTATTATATATGTTGATGAAATAGATAAGATTGCTAGAAAATCCGAAAATACTTCTATTACTCGTGACGTAAGTGGCGAGGGTGTACAACAGGCTCTATTGAAGATTATAGAGGGTACTGTTTCCAATATACCCCCACAAGGTGGTAGAAAACACCCTAACCAAGAGTGTATTCAAGTGGATACTAAAAATATACTATTTATATGCGGTGGTGCTTTTGATGGTCTTGAAAAAGCTATCTTAAAGAGAACACAATCTTCTGGTATAGGTTTTGGTGCGGAAGTAGTTGCCAAAAAGGAAACTGAAGAAAACATCTTTAGGAAAGTAACCACTCAAGATATAATTAAGTTTGGTATCGTTCCCGAGTTGGTTGGACGTTTACCAGTAATTACAGTGCTTGACGAACTAGACGAAGAAGCACTTGTAAACATTCTAACTCAACCTAAGAATGCTCTAATTAAGCAATACAAAAAGCTATTCTCTTATGACAACGTTGACTTTGAAGTTGAACACGACGCTTTAGTCGCAATTGCTAAGAGAACTCTACAACAGCATACTGGTGCTAGAGGTTTAAGGTCTATAGTTGAAAAGATTTTAATGGAAGTTATGTTTGAAGTACCATCCGAGCATAATGTAAAAAAAGTTACTATTACTGCTGATTGCGTAACTAATGACGCTAAACCTACTCTTGAATACTATGAAGATGTAGAACCCTCTAACGATGGTATTGAGTTAGTTGAAGAAAAAAATTAGTGATAGTTGCTAAAAAATAATCTGAGTGACATATTAACTATAAATAGCATTCCATTATTGAGTAGCCCCCTCTCAGAGTATTTTAAGAGGGGGATATTTTGTAATATACCATTAATTACATAGCACTATGTGATTGTGTTGTATATATTTTATAACCTAGATTAAGGAGGTAAATTTTATGGGTGAAAAGATTTTATCAATGCCTACTATACCGCTTAGAGGTGTGGTAGTATTTCCAAATATGAGCATGAGCTTCGATATTTCTAGGACAAAGTCTATAAATGCTATTAACAGGGCTTTAAAAACTGATAGAAAACTTTTTGTGGTAACTCAAAAAGATTCCTTTAAAGAAAACCCTAACGGCATGACAGAACTATTTGAAGTTGGTGTAATCGTTGAAATACGTCAAGTGTTAAATGCCTCTGGTGAATCTATGCGTGTATTGATTGAAGGACTCCAACGTGCTAGGCTAATGTCTATAGATAATGACAGCAAATGTATTTTATCCGATGTTGAAACCATATCCGAAGATGACACCTTAGACGATGACGAAAGAATTCAAATAAAAGCATTAGTAAATTTGATTAACAATGCTTGTGAAAGATATTGCGACTTAGTTCCACAAACTATGCCTAAAAAGTTAGTAGAGGGCATGGTGCTTTGCGACGACCCTTTCCAACTATTTAAAAATGTAGTCTTTAATATTCCATTCGGTGTAGACGATAAGCAATTTTTACTAGAACTAGATACTATATTTGAACGCTTAACTACGCTATATAGTATGCTAGTCAACGATTTAGATATACTCTCTTTGCAAAAGTCTATCCATGAGGAAGTAAAAGGCAATATGGATAAAAACCAACGTGAGTACTATATGCGTGAGCAAATGAAAGTTTTATCCGAAAAGTTGGGAGATAATGAAAACGAGGTAGAAGAATATCGTGAAAAGATTATGAATAAGATAGCCCTAAATGGCTATGACGACAGTATCATTGACAAACTTAATGACGAAGTGGATAAACTTGAAAAGATGCCACCTATATCTCAAGAGTCGTATGTAATTAGAAGTTATTTAGATACAGTTTTAAATCTTCCATGGGAAAACACTAAGACTAAAAAGGTTTCCATTAAGTCAGCTAGAAACGTTTTAGATAAAGACCATTACGGTTTAACTAAGGTTAAAGAAAGAATTTTAGAAACTATAGCAGTACAATCTTTAGCCCCTAAGAACAATGGCAACATTATATGCCTTGCAGGACCTCCCGGAATAGGTAAAACTTCCATTTGTAAATCCATTGCTAAGTCTATCAACCGAAAGTATACTAGAATCTCTTTGGGTGGTGTCCGTGATGAGGCTGATATCCGTGGACACAGAAAGACTTACATAGGTGCTATGACTGGTAGAATTATGTCAGCTATGACTGAAGTAGGCGTTAAGAACCCTGTAATACTTTTGGATGAGGTTGACAAACTAGGCAACGATTTCCGTGGTGACCCATCTTCTGCATTGCTTGAGGTTTTAGACAAGGAGCAAAACTCTAAGTTTATAGACCACTATGTTGAAGTGCCATTCGATTTGAGTGAGGTTATGTTTATCACTACTGCTAATGATGTCAGCAAGATACCTGCCCCACTACTAGACAGAATGGAACTTATAGAACTACCTAGCTATACCAGAGAAGAAAAGTATCACATAGCGAAAGAGCATTTAGTACCTAAACAGGTTAAGGAAAACGGTCTTAAGGGTACACAGGTTAGGTTTGAGGATTCCGCACTATATGCCCTTATAGATTCCTACACCAAAGAGGCAGGAGTTAGAAACCTTGAAAGATATATAGCTCAGCTTTGCCGAAAGACCGCTAAAGAGATTGTAGAGGGTACTGCTAAGAGGGTAGTCTTTAAAGAGGACAACTTAGAGGAGTATCTAGGTATTAAAAAGTATCTCGATGACGATACCATGAAACAGGATGAAGTCGGGGTAGTAAACGGTTTAGCGTGGACTTCCGTGGGCGGTGTGCTAATGCCTATAGAAACCCTTGTTATGGACGGCACTGGTAAGATACAAGCTACTGGTTCTTTAGGCGACGTAATGAAAGAAAGTTCTAGTATTGCTGTTAGTTACGTTAGGAGCGTTGCTAATAAGTACAATATAGATAAGAACTTCTACAAAGAAAAAGACTTACACATCCATGCACCAGAGGGTGCTGTACCTAAGGATGGACCTTCGGCGGGTGTTACTATGGTAACTTCTATAGTGTCGTCGCTTTCGGGAATACCTGTTCGCCATGACGTTGCTATGACTGGTGAGATTACTCTACATGGTAAAGTTTTACCTATAGGTGGTCTAAGAGAAAAGTCCATGGCTGGGTATAAGTCGGGAATGAAAACTATAATCATTCCTAAGGGCAACGAACACGACTTAAGAGAGATAGACCAAACCGTTAAAGATTCCGTAAACTTTGTGTTAGCTGAAACCCTTGACGATGTTCTATCAAACGCTTTGGTGTTTGAATCTCAAAAGTGTACGCTTTAAATAAAAATATTTGGCGGATAAGCTTAATTATCCGCCTTTACTTAAAAGAGGTGTTTTTTTATGAATTATAATAATGTTAAGTTTTTAACATCCTATGGAACGTTTAAGCAGATTCCCCCTTGCGATAGGAGAGAGATTGCTTTTTCGGGACGTTCTAACGTGGGAAAGTCCACGCTAATTAATAAGATTTTCAACCGCAAAAACCTTGCAAGAGTTTCTTCTGTCCCTGGAAAGACTGCTACTATAAACTTCTTTGAACTTGAAAATATCCATTTTGTAGACCTACCAGGGTATGGATATGCTAAGGTATCTAAGAGCGAAAAAGAGCGTTGGGCAGGACTTATAGAGGGTTACCTAAATTCCGATAGGGATATTAGGCTAATTATCCAACTTATAGATATGCGTCACGCACCCTCTCAAGACGACCTACACATGATTAACTTTTTAATAGAGAACGAATTGCCTTTTATAATAGTCTTAACTAAAGCCGACAAACTGAAAAAGACGGCTCGTATAGAACGCATGGAGGCTTTCAAAAATGAGATACCTTATTACGACCAAATTACTGTGATACCTTTTTCTTCCGAAACCCGTGAGGGTGTAGAAGATGTTCGCAAAATCATTGAGGAAATTTCCGAGGATGAGGACTAATTTTTAAAAAAATCCTTTACTTTTATGCTGTACTGTGCTAAAATATTAATATACAAAAATCCTAAATTGAAAGGAAGTATCTAACTATGAATGATGATAAACTAAAAGACAAGGCTCTTGATGACCTATTTAAAGCTATACTATGCCTTGAAAATATAGACGAGTGTTACAAATTCTTTGAAGATATATGCACAGTACAGGAGTTGAAGTCCTTGTCACAGAGGTTGCAAGTGGCTAAAATGTTAAATGAACATCATGTTTATAGCGATATAGTCAAGCAGACGGGAGCATCTACAGCTACTATAAGTAGGGTGAACCGCTCCTTAAACTACGGCAAAGACGGCTATGATATAGTATTTAGCAGATTGAAAGATTGCGAGGATACTACAAACTATGCTTGATGATAACTATTACAACAACTTTTCGTACTACTATGACGAACTAACCCAAAACGTCAACTACCAAAAAAGAGCCGAATACTTCCACAAGCTTATAGAAAAGTTTGGGGGCAATACTAAGGGTACTCTCCTAGATATAGCTTGTGGTACTGGTAGCATTTCCGAGGAGATGGCAAAACTGGGATACGATGTCATAGGCACGGATATTTCAGAGGGTATGTTAAACATCGCTTTGGATAAAAAGTTTGATAGCGGTTTGAATATCCAGTACGTTAAACAGGATATGCGTGAACTCGATATGTATGGCACTTTAGACAACATCCTTTGCGTGTTGGATAGCCTAAACCATTTGCCCACTTTGGAAGATATTCAAAAGACTTTCGAGAGAGTGTCACTATTCACAGAACCCGACGGACTATTTATCTTTGATATGAATACCATATACAAGCACAAGGAAATTCTATCCGATAACGCTTACATCTACGAAACGGATAACGTATTCTGTGCATGGGAAAACTTCTATAGTCAAGAGGGCAATAGGGTAGATATAACTCTAAACTTTTTTGAGCGTGGCGAAAAGGATTCCTATAGGCGTTACATTGAGGAGTTTTCCGAATGGGCTTACAGTGTGGAAGATATCCTAAAAGTGCTAGATAGTGTAGGCTTTAAACTCCTTGCTATGTATGATGATGATACTTTCAACCCAGTGCATGAAAAATCCGAAAGGATTATTTTCGTTGCTAGAAAGTTGAAATAGATTAAAATATCATGGCAATGGGAAAATTTATATATATGTGTTTAAAGAAAGGTGAGATAGTTTAATTATGGCAATATTAAAGAGAGCGATATCTATGGACGCTTCGGCAGTTTCTACCGTTATAGATGCTACCGACATAGTAAACGAAATAGAAAAGATTCACAAGACTTCTGCGGTGGTGTCTGCGGGTTTGGGTAGACTTACCATTGCAACCTCTTTGATAGGTTACGGCTTAAAGGGTGATGGCGATACTGTAACACTCCGTATGGACGGAAACGGTGCTACTGGTGTGCTAATCGCTGTAGCTGATAGCCGTGGAAACGTTAAGAGTTATGTATCCAACCCAGTGGTAGAAATACCCCTAAACCAGTATGGCAAGTTGGACGTTAAGGGGGCTATCGGTACGGATGGAACGCTATCGGTAGTTAAAGATTTAGGACTAAAAGAACCTTACACCGGAACTATTCCTATAGTGTCTGGAGAGGTTGCAGAAGACGTTGCTAACTACTTTGCTACCAGTGAACAAACCCCTACTGTGTGTGCTTTGGGAGTGCTAGTAAATCCCGACTTGACTATTAAGAGGGCTGGTGGATTTTTAATACAGTTGTTGCCTTTCGCTACTGAAGAAGTAATATCCGCTATAGAAAAGAATATCAAAGATATTAAGCCTATTACTACCATGCTAGAAGAAGGTCAAACCCCTGAAGATATTGCACTTATGCTACTAGATGGTTTAACCCCTAACATTCTAGATGAGGCTACACCTAAGTACAAGTGCGACTGTTCTAAAGAGCGTGTGGAAAATGCTCTAATTAGTTTGGGTAGAGAAGAACTCACCAAACTAGCAGAAGAACAAGAAACCACAGAGGTATGTTGTCATTTCTGCAATAACAAGTATACTTTCACTAAACAGGATATTTTAAATCTAATTCAATAAATAAATCTACATGGAATGGTGATTTGCCATTCCATGTATTTATATTTTATGGGTGTATTTCAAAATACCGAATAATTATTCTATGTGTATCTAATTAGCGTATTGAGTTAGCCTACGCTAACTAATTTGACAAACTATATTTTTTATGGTAGTATTATAACCGTAGAAAGCAGTTAGCATATGCTTACTATATATTAAAGTTGAAAGGTTAAATGTTTATGTTTCGAGATTCACTAATAGAGTATTGCTCTCCAACATTGGCATCACTAAAGTTAGGCAGTCTATTTAGATATAAGTACGAAGATTTAAACGAATTTCTATACACATTAGAGTACGAACAGCAATGGTTAAAACTAAAAGGCATCTCTATAGAGATAGTTTCCATAAAAGATGACTCAATACTAATATACTTGTTTAGAGATAGTCTTTTAAGTGAAACGTTGCAGAATCGTGAGGTACAAGAGTTTCTATCCGCATATGGGTACAAAAACTTCAATGTGGAAGGTAGCATAGAAACTCTTAAAGATAACTTTAAAAAGTCTATGTGTCCTCACGAGGTAGGAATCTTTCTAGGGTATCCATTAAACGACGTTGTAGGGTTCATAGAAAACTGCGGTAAAAACTGCAAGTGCTGTGGCTACTGGAAAGTATACGACAACGAAACAGAAGCTCTAAAAACTTTTAAAAAGTTCTCTAAATGCAAGGATGTCTACAAGCGACTCTTTAGTGAGGGGTTCTCTATTAAGCGTTTAACCGTTGCTATGTAACATAATTTTTAGGAGGTTTCTTGAATGAAAAATATTGCTATAGTATTTTGGAGTGGCACTGGCAACACTGAAAATATGGCTAACACCATCGTTGAAAGTGTAAACTCCTTAGGCGGAAAAGCTACACTATTTAGTGCTAGTGAGTTTTCCGAGGACTTAGTAGAAAAGTTCGATGGCATTGCTTTCGGTTGCCCTGCTATGGGTGCTGAAGAACTTGAGGACAGCGAGTTCTTACCTATGTTCAACGCTTGTGAACCTAAACTAAGTGGCAAGAGTATTGCTCTATTTGGCTCTTACGGTTGGGGCGACGGCGAATGGATTAGAACATGGGCTGACACTTGCACTTCCGATGGTGCTAAGC
>CAYXNU010000029.1:5008-11757 GCA_964466485.1 uncultured Ruminococcus sp. | reverse complement strand
TTTCTAGTGACCATTCTACCCATCTATCCATAATCTTAGCACAAGCGTCTTCAACAGATAGACCACCAGCAGTAACTCCGCCACTGTTGTCGCCTAGTTGAGCAACTTCATAGTATAGCTCGGAGATACGTTGTAAAGCCCATACTTGGTTACCAATCCAGTGGTTTGAACCTGGGTCTTCATATACTGGGTGTTCTAGGTAAATCATATCATAGAATGTAGATGTGATTAACTTGTTGGAATCACCTCTAACGTTACCGTTAGAATCTGTATCAGCAGTGTATGTATAACCATTAGAGTAGTCTTCATAACGACCGTGTAGGGAGTTAGTAGCACCACCAGCGATAGGACCATCGGAAGATTGTAACCATAGATAGAATTCTAGCTGTCTACCTAGAGAAGTCTTATAGTCGGTAGTAGCATTTTGTGCCTTCATAGCAGAGTTCAAATCAGTATCAGCGATTAGAGCGTAAGCTGCTAATGGGTTTTGATAGAACTCGTGAGCGTGAGAACAACCGATTTGCCATGCCCATGAACCGTCTAAAGCACCGCCCCATGAAGTATACCAGTTTCTTAGGTAGTGAGCTGACTCATAACCAGTAGAAGGACTGCTCTTAGCAGTATCAGTACCGATAGCCTTGTAGTACTTATCGAAGAAGTTGTTTCTTAGTTCGTCACCCATCTTACCAGCTAGAGTAACTACAGAGCTGTCTGCGTTGCCCCAACGGATAGCATCGTGTACACCTTGGATAGCACGGTCTTCTGCGTCAGGAGCGTTAGTGTAAGCGTATTGTGGAGCAGTAGAACTATCTGTATTGAATAGACCACCCTTGATACCTTGTTGAGAGTTACCATACTTTAATTCTTCTACACAGGCAAATGGAACAGTTTCCCAACAAGACTCGTGTTCACCACGTTGGAAAGTATTGATAAATGTAATAGAACCATCTTCAACACCAGCAGTAGAACCACCGAAACCATACCAGTCATTTACGTCTGCTAACCAGTGCATTAAGTATAGACCCTTTTCACCGCTATACGCTTGAGTAAAGTAAGTTTGGATTGGGTTTACACCAGTATTCCATGCTTCTGCACTGCTTGGGCAATCCTCAGGTTCGTCGTACTCATCACAGTATTGAGCAGATAGACCGCCTTGAGAAGCCTTCTCCCAGAAACCAGTTTGAGTTGTAGGAATCATAGCTTCCATGTTGCTCCATGCTGAAGCCAACTCGCTAGAAGTTGTAGGAGCGTTATCAGCAGTAGTTAAGCCTTGATTTACGATGTGGTCCCTCATGGATGCAATCCATACTAAGTATGACATAGCCTCGGAAGTAGTTTCGTGACCATAGTCAGGAGCCTCAACGTTAAGAGTTTCTACGCAGTGGTAAGGGATTTCCTTGCCGTTTTGTGAACTTAAATAACCGTTTTCTACACCGTCCTCGATAACGTCAGCGTATAGGGACATAAATCTGTTTGCGTAAGTATCATCGCCATACTTTTCTTCTTTAGTTCTTGCTTGGAACACGCCGTGTTCAGAACCAGCAGCAGATGCACTGATTGGAACTATTGCAGATGCCATCATACCTAGGGACATAGTAAAAGCTAACGCTTTTTTTGTCTTTTTAGATAAAGCCATAGTAAAAATTCTCCTCTCGAAATAAAAAGTTAATAAACATATAAAACGTTTAAGAACGTTATATACAAAACATCAAACTAAGTAGCTAATATAGTAACTAATAAGCGACAAACTACAGAAATACGACAATCTACATATCTGCTACTTATTCACAAAAACGACACATAAAGAGCATAGTCTTTGCACAGTTTAATTTTAACTCACATTTTAGGATTTGTCAACTACTACAAATAGACAATCTTTAGTACGGGTATTTGTGCAATTTCACTAAAAGTGGCGACATATTTTAGGTGAAAAAAATTCCTAAAACGTTTAGAATTTTCCGTGCAAAAGATATAATTTTTGTAGGGTTTCTACTATCTTAAAGCTTTTTCGCTAAATATATAGCTAATATTCACATAATACACACAAACTTTTATTATCATTTAGTAGGCGTATTGTGTGTTGTCAGTTTGTACATAATATGCTGAAAAAAGTTTAATTTCTTTTAAATTGTTCATGATGTGTTCATATTTCTTTGTAATAATATAATGGATAGTTTTTTTGTAGAAAAGAAAGGAGTATTCTTCAATATGGTTGAAATACAAAATTTAGTGAAGAACTATGGCAATATTCAAGCTGTTAAGGGTATTAGTTTTAACGTTGAGGAGAATGAAGTTTTAGGATTCCTAGGGCCTAACGGTGCTGGTAAATCCACTACTATGAACATGATAGTAGGCTACCTACCTATGACTTCTGGTACTATTAAGATTAATGGTATCGATATTTCCGAAAACCCTAAAGAGGCTAAAAAGCTAATTGGTTATCTTCCTGAAATTCCACCACTATACCCCGAAATGAGAGTTATCGAGTATTTAAAGTTTGTTGCGGGTATTAAGGGCATTAAGAAGAAAGATATTCAAGCGCAAGTGGATAAGGCTATGTCACGTTTGAAAATTACCGATAAGAAAAATCGTGTAATTAAAAACCTATCTAAAGGTTACAAGCAGAGAGTAGGTTTCGCACAGGCTCTTTTGGGCGACCCTAAAGTTATCATTTTGGATGAGCCTACTGTTGGCTTAGACCCTAGCCAAACTAAAGAAGTTAGAGATTTAATCAAGCGTTTGGGAAAATCTCACACTATAATATTTAGTTCGCATATACTATCTGAGGTTAATGCAGTCGCCGACAGAGTGTTGATTATCAACAACGGCGAAATTAAAGCTCAAGATACCGCTAACAACTTAGAAGTCGACAGAAATGAAGTAATCTTGAAAGTTGATGTAGAGGGCGACAAGGACAAGGTTACTGAAGTTTTCGGCACTATAGACGGCTTTATAGAAGTCCTAGACACTATGGAAGTTTCCGAGGGTGTATATTCCTATAAGGTATCTGTTGCCGATGATAGCGTTAGAAAGTCTATAGTTTCAAGATTAACTATGGCAGACTTCTCAATCTTAGAGATTTCTACCATTAAAAAGAGCCTAGAAGATGTATTCTTAGACTTAACTAAAAAATAGTATTATATAACAGAAAGGATTTTTTAAAGTCATGTTGTCTTTATTAAAAAAAGAAGTGCAATCGTACTTCTATTCACCTCTTGCTTACTGCGTAATAGGAATATTCTTGTTTATATTCTCATTGACGTTTGTAAACTGGATTACCAACCTACAGACGGTAAGGTTTACGTTCTCGTTTGCTACAATATTCTATAACTACTTTTACTACTTTATATTACTAATACCTGCACTCACCATGAAAAGCTTTGCCGAAGAACGTCACTCTGGCACAGAAGTGCTACTAATGTCCACACCTTTAAATGTGTTTACTATAGTTATGGGCAAGTTTTTAGCATTAGCTATAGTATACCTAATCATGATGGTTGCTACATTTATTTTCCCTATTATTACCCTAATATACGGACAAGTTATGTGGTCTAGCTTGATATGTGGCTATGTGGGATTTTTCATGTGGGGCTTAGTTTGTATCTGTGTGGGAATGTTAGTATCATCCTTTACAGAGAGCCAAATAATAGCAGCACTACTCGGAGAAGTTTGCATGATATGCTTACTATTCGTGGATACCCTAAAAGAGAACGCTTTTATTCAAAGTAATATCCCAGTGCTATCTAGCTTTTTAAACTGGCTTTCACCACAAGAAAGATTCTATGCATTTTCACAAGGTATGTTACGTCTTTCCGATGTAGTATTCTACATAACTGTAATAGCTGTGCTTTTAGCATGGACTATGCTATCTGTAGAAACTAGAAGATATCGCAAGTAGGAGGTTTTTACAATGGAAAAGAACAAAGATAAGGTTACAAAAACCCCCAACAAGTTTAGATTTACTAGAACTTTTTCTATAGTTATGGCTCTATTGATAGCTATAGCTATCATACCAGTAAACTTGATAGTTTCTAAGGCGGATATAGAATGGGATATGACCCCTAACAAAATCTACACCACTGAACTCTCTAAGACTACTACCGAACTACTAGACAGCCTAGACGAAACTATTAACATATACTTTGCGTACGACTTAGACGAACTTACAGAGGGCGAAGACTCTTACTATGGTTTGATATTAAGAAATACTATAGAAAAGTACGGCGAACACCCTAACGTAAACTTAATCACTGGTAACCCCGATGACAACCCCGAAGCTTACGCTCAATTCTCTGACATAACTGTGGATACTGGTGACATAATAGTACAAGGTGAAAATACTTACAAGCTTATAGATTCTACCTCTATGTTTAATACCGAAACTAGTGACGTTAGTGGTGTTACTACTTACTACTTTGTAGGTGAAAACTATATCACTGGTGCTATACAGTACGTTAGAGATGGCTTTAACCCTAGCATATGTTTCTTAAGAGGTCACGGAGAAATCCCCGCAGATGAGGAGTTTACTACCCTTAAAAGCATTCTAGAAAGCTACAACTACGACGTTAAGGATATTAACATATCTACTGGAGATATCCCAGAGGATTGCAAGATTATTATTGTAGCGTCCCCTACTAGCGACTTTAGCGATGAGGAAACTGAAAAGATTACAGAGTACCTTGACAACGGCGGTAACATAGTATTTATGCTATCCCCTAACGATGATACTACTGAAACTTACAGCAACATTAACCAAATAACCGGTGACTACGGTATCTACATGGACTACGACAAGGTTAAGGAAACTGACGAAGATATGTACTACTCCGGTGACCCTTACACTATAGGTTGCTACCTAAACCCAGCTGACTGGACTACAGAGGCTGAGGAATTAGTTGACGAGGGCTACTATGTAGTTATGCCTCCATCTAGAAGTTTCTATGCTGTATCCGATGACGAAGACCTAGAGTGCGAACCTCTAATATACACCACTGACACCGCTGTCGGTGAGGCTTACGGTATAGACGACTACGACGACATAACTGACGAATATTTGATACTAGCCGCTTACTGTCTAGACCCTAACAGAAACGACTCTAAACTATTAGTGTTTGGTAACTCTGAATTTATTAGCGATGAGATTTTCGATGAACAATACACTGTAACTGCTGTATCTGTACTACTAAGTTCTCTAGCGTGGATGTACGACAGTTCCGTTGATATGGGTATCGCTGAACGTTCATACCAAATGGACTACATGGTTATAGACAGTGCTACTAAAGGCTATGAACTTCTAGCTGTTATTATTGCTATTCCTATAGTAATTATAATAGTAGGTGTAGTAATTTGGTTAAGGAGGAGAAACGCTTAATGAAACTTTGGAAGATAGCTATTATTTTGGTTGCCATAATAGGCGTTTCAGCTGGGGCTTATGTAGGCGTTTCTAGGTCTGTGGACAAGAAAGAGGCTGAACAGATAGAAGCATCCGGTGCGGGGGCTTTCCTAGAGTTTGACGAAAGTGATATCAATAAGGTTACTTTTGCCTATGATGAAACTTCCTACGACTTCTCCTTAGAAGACTCCACATGGACTTGCGACAACCAAAGCATAAAGCCTAACGTCACTAATATCGCTTATGCTGTGTCTACTATGTCAACTTTGAATACTACTAAGATAATCGAAAAAGATGCTAGTGACCTCTCTATATACGGCTTAGACAACCCTATTACTATAACCTGTAGTGACGGCACTAATACCTACTCCTTACAGATAGGTAATACTTCCCCTACTGGTGAAAGCTACTATATAAAGTCCACCGACGACAACGATGTTTATACTATCACTGCTGACGACGGTTTGCTACTAAAGATAGAAGAAAAAGACCTAAAGAACAGATACATCATAGATGCATATGTGTACTCCTTAACTAAGATACTCTACAAAGAGGGCGACAAAGTAATATTCGATTGCGAAAAGTCCGACGGCACATGGAGTCTTATAGAACCTGAACTATCTAACATGAGTGTAGACCTCTCTAAGATTTCTTCTATTGCAGACTTGCTAATTCGTGCCGACGTTATAGACTTTATAGACAACAACCCCTCCGACAGCGATTTGGCTCAATATGGTTTGGATAATCCTAAGTATACTATTCAACTTGCTACCGAGGACGAGGAAAGAACCGTCTACTTTGGAGATTCCCCTGAGGATAACGTTATATATGCACAGTTCGACGACACTAAGGAAATAGTTACTTTCTATATGGGTGAGGTAGGTATATTAGGGTCTGGTGCAGAAGTCGTTCTAAACGATACCCTATACAACGACTCCCAAAGCAATATAACTAACCTAAAGGTAGACTATCAAGGCAGTACCTACGATATAAAAGTGGATTACAACTCCGACGATAGAACCTATACCTATTCATATGGCGACAAGGTTATCACTAATGAGGATGAGATTCAAGCAGTATCGCTAGTGGTTGCAACTTCCTTGAACATTCCACTATACAATATGCAGTTAGACGCTGAACCTACTGGCGACCCAGTATTAACTATTACCTACACCCGCAACTACGAACCTACTGAGTATACCTTAGAGTTCATTCCTACAGATGCCGACAGCAAATACTATTACGTCCTTATGGATGGCGAGTATTTAGGTTGTGTAGTTAGAAGTAGAGCTATCACTGCTGATAACCAGTTCTTAAGCTGTCTAGAAGATTTTATATCATATGTTAAGTAATTAAT
>CAYXNU010000029.1:0-4908 GCA_964466485.1 uncultured Ruminococcus sp. | reverse complement strand
TTATTTAGATATAAAAGGCTCAATGGCGGACTTAGGCATACCCATGACTTTATGCCCTTGTGACTGTTCAGTGGTTAGGTAGAATATTAAGTTATAAGTGCCACTATACTTTTGAAAAATCGTCTGTGTGATGGTTACCTTTGCAACCTTTACATCCGATACTAGTATGGTATGGAAAGTATACCCCCTAGAATACCTAATGCATAACTGGTTATCCTTTAGGGAAAAGCCTGTAGTAAACAGTGATATTATACTTACTATTAAGTACCACACTATAGGTATTTCTATCATTAGGGTTAGGAACTTTATCATATTTTTGGCACTGGGAAAGTAATGCACCGCCGTAAAGTATGCTACCGTCAATAGGGCATACGGTATGATGGCTTTATAGGTGTACCTCCAAAAGTTTGTTAGTTTGGGTTTGTAGTTGTTGGGGTATATGTTCATATTTGGCATGATAGCCGATATAGTTTCTTGACAGTACTTCCTACTCATGATGGGTATAAATACTGGTATCTCCTCATTCTTAGAGCCGTACCCCGAACAGTTTACATTTATGGATACAAACTTGAAAACCTTAGTTATAAGGCTTTGGCAGAGGTCGGCATAGTTTACCATGTTTTCGTAAATCTTATAGCGATGCTTATTAAACACCCCTGTGGATATAAACACTCCTTTGGGGTTCTTTACTATCTTGAACTTTGTGTACCTAACAATATTAGTAATAAACGACAGCAACCAACTGAACGCTATTATTAAGGCTAGTCCTACAAATATTGGTGACACGTTTAGCATTAGCATATCTGTGATGTTTTCCGTTACTATGTTAAACTCATCTATTACGGAACGTTCTAGGAACTGTTCAAGTATACTTCCAGACTTAAACAAAAATATGAATATATACACCGCTCCACTAAGTGTATTTGAAAACACAAACGAAAAGAAAAATGTGTGCCAAAAGTGTGGCTTATACTCAAAGGATTTTTCACTGTTTATGGTTACGTCGTCGTTGGCTAGGGACTTCCTTAAGTAGAGTAAATCTTTTTTGGTTACTAGCAAAGTTAAGTCCGAATTTATAGCACCTGCACGAGTATCCACAAAAAGCCTTGTAGCTTTAAAGGGTCTTAAGTAGATTAGCTTTTCTTCCGTTATGGATGATACATTCTTTAAGGGAATAACCGTCCTAGTTTTGACTATCACCCCATTTAGGAATATTAGTGAATTGTCAGCTATAGTGTACTGCGAAAAGTTCCACCTAATGTAACCCATTAGTATTATTACCACTAGTGTTAGCAAGTCGAACCATGCACCCTGTAGCCACGCTATAAAGGCTTGTGTATCCCCTAGGCGTATGGATAGCAAACCTCTAATTAGTGGGAATATCAATAGCCAAAGGTTCTTTGCAGAATATGAGAGTATCTTTAAAGGGTGTTGTAATCGCATACTATATCAATCCTCCCGTATTTTTATATTTATATATTATATATTTAACATCAATTCGATAATCCCATTTTGATTTGCAAAATTTTGGAACACCGTTTTTTTACAGCGGAACGCCGTGCGAAAGCATGGCATTATATCGAATTTACGTTATTTTTCTATTGATGTACTGTAAAACCTTGTTGCTATCTTGGGTGCTTAAAAAGTTAAAAATCATGTAACCGCCTAAAGCGTTAAAGATTATAAAGTTAAAACCTATATACCTAAATAGTGGTATATATATGGAAGTCACATACTGTATAGATGATACTTTCATGGTTTGAGTACTCTTTATAAAGAATCCACTCTCTTTTGAGATTACTTCCCTAGATACCTTAAAGCTTAACATCTTAAAGTACACCGGAACGTATATTGACATAAAGAACACCCCTACTACCGTTATAACCCCCATGACGATATATCTAACTAGTACATACTTTGCAAGGTATACATACGCTAAAATATCTAGGGCAACTAACAGTAATAGTATTATAATCCTAATGAAAATCATGCAACGCTTGTCGGGTTTGTACACTTTCAAAGTACAATCACTCCTTGTAAATGTGTTAGCTAAAATATTCCACCATTCACAGCTATATCCTGTGCTGTGATATACGATGACTTCTCGGATGCTAAAAAGCTTACTACGTTTGCAACTTCCTGTGGTGTGCCTATTCTATAGAGCGGTATTTCTTCTTTAAGGATGTTCAAATCCTCCTCGGATAGGTGTGCATTCATAGAGGTAGCTATAACCCCTGGGGACACGCAATTTACTCTAATGCCCGATAGCCCTACCTCTTTAGCAAGAGCCTTTGTAAAGCCTATTATAGCTGACTTTGTAGCAGAATAGTGTACCTCACACGAACCCCCTACTTCTCCCCACATGGATGCTATATTGATAATGTTTCCACTCTTTTGAGATACCATGTGCTTTAAAACCGCAGAGGAACAGTTTAAAACACCCTTTAAGTTTATAGATAGTATGCTCTCCACTTCGTCCGCAGGAATTTCATGGAATAGCCCTACCACGGATATACCAGCGTTGTTTACTAGCAAGTCTATTTTGCCAAACTTTGATACTATGTATTCTACCATGTTTTGTACTTCTTGTGCGTTGGAAACGTCTGCACAGTATGCGAAACCGCCAATCTCTTTAGCAATCTTTTCAGCGTGTGTTTTGCTATGGCGATAGTTTACTATTACGGTGTAACCATCCTTAGAGAGTTGTCTACATATAGCCTCTCCTATACCCCTTGAACCACCTGTAACTAATGCTAACATAAAAAGAGAACCTCCTAAAAAATGTAGTAAGATATCGTTAGTTCGATATATTTTTAAACAGATATCGAACTAGTATTATATAGAATATTATAACATAAATTAAAAGAAAAATCAATAGAAAATTTTAATATTTTGTGCAACATAACGAATTGACGAAAAAGGCAAAAATTCTCTTGAAATATTTCGTCTATTGTGATATATTATCCTTTAGACTATAATAAATATAAATATGTTAGAATTGAATTAAGGTGATTTTTTATGCTAAAGGCAGAAACTGAAGAACCTTTAAAACAAAGGCTCTTAAACGTTTTTAACGGTGTTAAGTGTAAGATTAACAAACTTAACGAAAGAAGAAGTTTAAATTCTGAAAAGTATAAGGCTACTAACCTACTATTGACTGTGTTGTTTCCAATATTTATAGTATTTATTGCAGAAATTAACCAGTGCAAGTACCCTAGCAAGTTTATAGTTTTCATGACGGAAAAGCCTACAGTAGTACTGTTTGATGTGTTCATATCCTCGATAATATTCTATACGCTGTATTTAATATTTAGAAAAGGTTTTTGGGCTGTATTTGTGCAAGGGTTTGTATACTTCTTTTTAAGCACAGCAGAACTATTTAAGTATGGCACTAACGGAAACCACTTGATATTGACAGATATGAAACTTTTTCGCAGTGCTAAGAGTTTAACATCTTTTGCATACATAAAGATAACCCCTATGCTAATAACCTATGCTATACTATTGATACTTTACATGGTTGCGTGTTTTTGGTTTAACCCAAAGCTAAAGGAATCTTTTAAGAAAAGGTTTATACCTATGGCAGTTTCTTTCTGTTCATGCGTTTTAATAATAGGCGTTCCTAGTATCTCTAATATGGTATACGCTGTATTCGATGTAGATACTACTAAGTCTAGCAACGCATTTTTGGTAAATGAAAAGTTCGAGAACAATAGCTTTATAGCGTTCTTTTTGCAAACCTTTACCGAAAACATATCTAACAAGTTGGAAGAACCCGAAGACTACACAGAAGACACCGTTGACGAAATCCTTGACGAAGAATCTAACGAAATTGAAGACGTTGACGAACTCTTGACTATAGGCTCTACAGACTGCATTAAGCCTAACGTAATTCAAATAATGTCCGAAAGCTTTGCAGACTTTAGAGTATTCGACGAACTAAACCTCGACACCGACGCTTACGACGCTATAGACAACGTAGCCTCTCAAGGTTACAAGGGTACTGCTATAGTCCCAACCTATGCAAGTTTTACCGTTAAAACAGAGTTTGAGTTGCTATTCGGTTTACCTGTTAAGTCCCTAAACGACCCTAATATGCCCCAAAGAATGCTACTCACCAGAGAACAACCTACTATGGTACAATACTACCACCATTTGGGATACAGCACAGCCTATGTACATCCGTTCTTGTCGTCGTTCTACAGCAGAAAAAGAGTGTACTCACAGTTCGGCTTTGACCAAATGATATTTCAAGACGACTTTACTGTACCTGTGGAATATCTAGGTAGCTACATAACCGATGACACGGTTTTCCGCCAAATAGAAGAACTTATCGAAGATACCGACGACCCTCTATATGTGCATACTACTACCATGCAAAACCATCAGCCATACACCAACGGCGACGACCCCGACGACGAAATTACTAACTACCTAAACAACGTACGCATTACGGGTGAGGCTCTACAGTCCTTTGTGGACTACCTAAGCAACATAGATGAGCCTACTATAGTCGTATTCATAGGCGACCATTTTCCATCTATGAGGGGCGAAAACAACGTGTACGACTTAATGGGTGTTACTAGCGAAAACTGTCAAGTGATGTTTGAACAGAACTACATCATTTGGAGTAACTACGACTTAGACTACTCTAGCATACCTACAGAAAAGTTTTCAACGTTCTATATGCCTTACGTCATTTGGAACTTGATAGACGCCCCTAAGGATACCTTTATAGAGTCCATGCTCGAAAAGATGGATACTCTACCTATATATTCCACTAGCTATGATGCTACTATCTCTAACGATGAGGATTTGGATATACTAACCTATGACAGAATCCTAGGCGATAACGTATCCGGTGAAAACTTAGTGGAGTACGCTCAAGAGGAAACTGAAACAGAATAG
>CAYXNU010000028.1:0-11943 GCA_964466485.1 uncultured Ruminococcus sp. | reverse complement strand
TTATATTATTATATTAAAAGAGAAAGGAATATTTTCGCTATGCTATATACTGTTATCGGGAATGATATTTTGTTAAAAGAACCCGTTTTTGACTTATCCCAAACTTTGGACTGTGGACAGGCTTTTAGGTGGTCTAAACTGGATGATAATTCATGGCATGGGTACGCTCTAAACGACTACTTAGTTTTGGAACAAACCCCCAACGGAATACTATTTAAAGACACCTCCGAGGAATACTTTTTAAGCCGATGGGTTGAATATTTCGACCTAGATACCGACTACGAAACTTTAAAACAAGAGTTCTCTCTAGCAGACGAAACTTTAAAAAAAGCTTGTGCTTTCGCTGGGGGAATACGTCTACTAAGGCAAGATTCGTGGGAGTGTTTGATATCTTTTATAATTTCACAGAATAACAACATACCACGCATTAAGCTTATAATATCTAGGTTGTGCGAACACTACAACCAGTTCCCCACAGCTGAAATGCTTAAGGACGAAACTGTGGAAAGTTTAGGCTACTTAAAGGCAGGGTTTAGGGCTAAGTATCTAGTGGATGCAATACAAAAAGTTAATAGCCATGAAATCGTTTTAAAAGACGTATCTGCTATGGATATTCAAACGGCACAGGCTGAACTTAAAAAGATTAAAGGTGTAGGCGATAAAGTTTCTAGTTGTGTGCTACTATTCGGAATGTATCGCACAGAGGCTTTCCCTATAGACGTTTGGATTAAGCGTGTACTAGCACAGTACTACCCAAACGGTTTCCCAGAAAGTTTATACCATACTCAAGGAATAGCACAACAGTTTCTATTCCACTACATTAGAACTATAGAAAGAAGTGATACTTAAAATATGAGAGCAACTATTAAAGATGTAGCCCGTTATGCTGGTGTATCTGTAGCAACAGTATCAAGGGTTTTAAATGGCAGTGATAACGTTAAAGACAGCACTAGCAAGTTAGTACAAGAGGCTATTAACGCCCTAGACTATGAACCTAACTACTTAGGAAGAAATCTCCGTAAACGTGAAACTAATACTATATTGGCTATTATTCCAAATATAGAACACACTTACTATAGTGGCATATTGCAAGGCATGGCAGAAAAAGCCCATGTGTTGGGCTACGATATAGTAATAAGTTTTAGCAACAGTGACGAACACACCGAAAAACGTCTAATGAGTATGCTTACCAACCGCACTGTGGACGCTGTAATATTACTAGGTACTAGGCTAGAAAAAGACTACCTAGACTCCATGAATGAAAAGTATTGTGTTTCGTTGTGCTGTGAACGTGTGGAAAATAGCAACATACTAACGCTATCCATAAACGACGAAGTAGCCTCCTATGATGCTATATCCTACTTGATAAGCCTAGGACATACTAACATAGGTATGGTTTCTATAGGTATCGAGGGGGAAACTATATTCTCCGCTATAGATAGAGAAAATGGTTACAAAAAGGCTTTAGAAGAACACGGCATTCCTATAAGGAAAAACTTAATCTATCGTGGTACTTATGACTGTTCCAGTGGTGAGGATGCTATGGACTACTTCTTGAGTTTAAAGAATCCGCCTACTGCTATATTTACAGTATCCGACTTACTTGCCATAGGTGTAATTAGAAAAGCTACTATGAAAGGCATTAATATAGGCAAAGAACTTTCCGTTATGGGGTTTGATAACACTTCGCTATCGGAAACTTTTATACCAGGGATTACTACTGTGGAACAGCCTTGCAAACAGATAGGCAGAGATATAGTATCCATGACGGTGGATAACCTTATCAAGAAAGATACCCATGTGGGTAGGCACTTTGCACAGCATAGCTTAATCTTTAGGGATAGCACTAATAAGTTAATATAGTTTCTAAGGAACGTCATATGGCGTTCCTTATATTTATGTGTGCTATTGACAAAACATAGATATAATGATATTATTTAATCATCAATTGTAAAAAAAGGAGATGGTTATTTTGGGAGATTTAGCTCAAAGATTGGAAAACCATAAACTGCTGAATGCGGTATTTGGTAAGTGTTCTAAAATCTTCAAAATGATAATAATAGGCTTGATGGTGTTTATATGGGGGTATCTATCAGTAAGTAGCCTACTGGAAACTACTAGAATAGAGTTAGCTGACCCAACATTAGAACTTTCAACCTACAACCGTGACGGATTAATCTTTAACATAATATTTTTAGTATGTATTTTTATCATACTAAAAAACTTTTTTAGGGGTGCTATTAAAAGTATAAATACTAATACTTTTGCTCTTATACTGTCTTTATATACTTTAGCACTGGGATTGTTTTGGGTGTTGTCGGTTAAGTCTACAGCTATGCACGATTCATACATGATAACTTCTACTGCGGAAGCTTTTCTAAAGGGTGACTATTCTATATTGCAGTTCGATAACGAAAAGTATTTCTATGAGTATCCATTTCAGTTGGGGTATGTATTAGTCTGTGAAATAGTAAACATATTCTTTAAGGATAACAACTATTTAATAGCTTTGCAAGTATCGAATGTAATATCTTTAGTGTTTATATTTTTGGGAGTTATTCAAGCTACTAAGTATATATTCAAAAACAAGGAAGTTACTAATACAACTATACTATTGCTCTTTGGGTTTGTTGCAATAATACTCTTTACTACTTTTATATATGGTAACCTTTTAGGGTTTGCACTTTCGACGTGGGCAGTAGTGCTAGAACTTAAATACATTAGGACTGACAAGAAGTATCTAATGGTAATATCAGCGGTACTAATAGGTCTATCTATAATGGTTAAGTCTAACAATATGATAGTCCTTATGGCTATGTGTATAGTATTGCTAATAAAGTTTTTGGATACCAAAAAACTTTGGGATATCGTTTCGATAGTCATATGTGTAGTGGTTGGCTTGAATATTCTAAACTGTGTTATAGGCTATTACGAAAACAAAGCCGATGTGGATTTAGGTTCGGGTATCCCTAAAATACTATGGCTAAATATGGGCTTACATGAGTCCAGTGGTAGGGCTTGTGGTTGGTATAACTATGCATACACTGTAAGCGTATTTGAAAACAACAACTACGATTCTGAACTATCCGCACAAGAGGGCATAGGACAGATTAAAGAACAGTTGCAATACTTCTACAACAACCAAAACTATATGAATAAGTTCTTTGCTGAAAAAATCCTTAGCCAGTGGAATGAGCCGAGTTTTGACTCTATTTGGGTTAGTCAAGTTCGTGACCATATAGAAGCCACTCCCGAATATGTAGATCAAGTATATGAGGGCAAAGCTGGAGAAGTAATATTGCTATTCATGAATCAATATCAGCAGGTGCTATATATATTTGCATTTGTTGGGTTGTTTGCTATGTTCAAAAAGAAAGATGTTAGCTATTGTGTTTTGCCTTTGGTAATCTTAGGGGGATTTATGTATCACCTACTATTTGAGGCTAAAGCACAGTATGTAATAACCTATGTAGTATTGCTAATCCCACTGGGGGCATATGGCTTTAATCTTCTTCAAGATGTGCCATTTTGGAGTAAGTTTAAAAAGTGGTTAAGTTTAGGTGCATCCAAAGATTAGCTTTCATAAAGTGACAAGTGAATGAAATCCAAATGAATTTTGTTAAATCGTCTTGACATTCTAACATGGAAGTTATATAATAATAGAATGTAGTACGACAACCATTGTCGGATTTACGTTTGTGAAACGGAAATCACTCGTATGTTTTTTAAGGGTATAAGAGTGGAGTTTATTATATAGAAGTGAGGTAAAAAACTATGGCTGAAAAGAAACAAATGTCCCGTACGGGCTATAAAATGTTGGAAGAAAAGTTAGAGTATCTAAAAACTGTTAAGCGTGTAGAAGTAGCAGAAAAGCTTAAAGAGGCTCGTTCTCAAGGTGACCTTTCCGAAAACGCTGAATATGATGCCGCTAAAGATGAACAAGGCATTATGGAGGCTGAAATCCTTGAGCTAGAATTGCTTATAGAAAACGCTATAATAGTTGACGATGATAACATATCTACTGAAGAAGTTGGTATGAGTTCTATTATAGAAATTAAAAATATGAAAACTGGCAAGATTGAGAAAATGCAAATAGTAGGTACTAACGAATCCGACCCTTTAAATGGTAAGATTTCCGACGAGTCACCTATAGGTAAGTCCGCTATGAAGAAAAAAGTAGGAGAGTTTTTCCTAGTAGAAGCACCATCTGGTGTTATCGAGTTTGAAGTAATATCTATATCTAAGTAGTGTAAATATTTTTTAAATATAATATTAAGGAGTTTTTTTAATGGCAGAGAATCCACAGAATAATGCACCCGTTGAGGAAGAAACTCAACAGGATATTAATATTCTAAAGAAGATTAGAATAGAAAAGTTAGACGAACTTAAGGCTAAAAATAGCAACCCTTATGAGATTACTAAGTTCGATTATACTCACAAAAATATTGAAATTCGTGAAAACTTTGAAACTTTAGAAAACCAAACTGTTAAGATTGCAGGTAGAATCATGACATGGAGAAACATGGGTAAAGCAAACTTTATCAACCTCCGTGATGGCTCTGACAGAATGCAAGTATACGTTCGTATGAACGATATCGGTGAGGAAGAATTTAAAGAGTTCAAAAAGTGGGATATTGGCGATATCGTAGGCGTTGAGGGCTTTGTATTTAAAACTCGTACTGGTGAAATTTCCGTACACGCCCAAAAGATTACTCTACTATCTAAGTCCTTGCTACCACTACCCGAAAAGTGGCACGGCTTAAAGGATACCGACACTCGTTACCGCCAACGTTATGTAGACTTAATCTGCAACCCAGACGTTAAGGATACTTTCGTTAAGAGAAGTCTAATACTAAAAGAGATTAGAAACTACCTAGACAACCTAGGCTACATAGAAGTAGACACTCCAGTGCTACACACCCTTGAAATAGGTGCGTCCGCTAGACCTTTCGTTACCCACCACAACGCTTTAGATATAGATATGTATCTAAGAATAGAAACTGAACTATACCTAAAAAGACTAATAGTTGGCGGTTTCGATAAGGTTTATGAGGTAGGTAGAATCTTCCGTAATGAGGGTATGGATACTTCCCACAACCCTGAGTTTACTTCCATAGAGATGTATCAAGCGTACACTGACTACTTCGGCATGATGGACTTAATAGAGAATCTATACCACCACTTAGCTAAAACTATCTGTGGTTCGGATAACGTAACCTATCAAGGTGTAGAGATTAAGCTAGGCGAAAAGTGGGAAAGACTCACTATGGTAGACGCTGTTAAGAAGTACGCAAACGTTGACTACAACGAATGGTCTACAGATGAAGAAGCTCGTGCTTGTGCTAAGGCTCACAACGTAGAAGTTGAGGAGGGCGACTCTGCTACTAAGGGTCATGTATTGATAGCTTTCTTTGATGCTTTCGTTGAAGATAAGTTAGTACAACCTACTATCATATATGACTACCCAGTAGAAAACTCTCCATTGGCTAAGAGAAAACCATCTAACCCAGCATTTACAGAGCGTTTTGAATACTTTATTTACTGCCGTGAAATGGGTAATGCATTCTCCGAGTTGAATGACCCTATCGACCAAAGAGAGCGTTTTGAAAAGCAAGTTAAGGCTAAGAGGGCTCAAGGTGGCAACAATGCTCAAGTAGATGAAGACTTCGTTACTGCTTTAGAGTACGGTATGCCTCCTACTGGTGGTTTAGGTTTAGGTTTAGATAGATTAGTAATGCTACTAACCGATAGCCCATCCATTAGAGATGTTTTATTGTTCCCAACTATGCGTCCATTAGCGTAGTAGATACTTAAAAAAAATCAGTGCAGAATGTGAAAATCGTTCTTGAAAGATAGTTTCCCATTCTGCATTTTTTGTATAAAACCTAGGTTCGATTATTCCATGAATAAAAATTATCCTATGTTTTATCGAACTAATGTCATGAACAGGAGGTAGACACATGAACAAAAACTCCAATGAAGATATAGAAAAGAATACCGTTGAGAGTGAAGAACCACGCAAAGAAAAAAGCCTTTTTGAAATGGCTAAAGAGATTGAAGAAAAAGAACGTTTGCGGGAGGAAGAAGAAGAAAGAAAAATCGCTGAACAACACGACAAAGACCGTGACGACTATGCTAAAAAGTTACAACAAGATAAGATAGAACTTATCAAGCTAAAGCAAGGTGCGATAGACCATTCCGAAACTATTCAAGAGGTACACGAGGAAGCTCCAGTCTTGACGTTCCCTCAAAAGGTTTCTAACTTTTTCTATCACAACATTTGGTGGCTTTGGATAGTTGCTTTTATAGCTGTGGTTGCTGGTATAATAATCTATGATACTGTTAGTACTCCCAAACCCGACGTTACTGTGTTAATGCTTATTACCGATGACGAGTTGGGTAACTACTACTATGAAAACATTGGCGACTACTTTGAACAGTTTATAGATGACCAAAACGGCGATGGTGTGACTACCGTAAGTATATACTATATTCCACTAAACACGGATGAGAACGACTACCTATATACTAGTTACATGGCTAAGTATTCTGGTGAGATGCAGTCGGCAAACTCTTTGATAGTTTTGGCGGATGATAGTTGCGATGATAAACTCTACCCCGATGATATACTCTACGACTTGACAGACGATTTCGGGCAGTATGATGATGTAGAGGGTTGCAAGTACTACCTAAGAAATACTAGTTTCGCTGAAACCGTTGGGTATGACGGCGAATTAAGTGACGACCTATACATAGGCATTAGAAAGGTTCAAAAGGTTTTCGATTCTTCTGAAAAGATGCAAAAGAACTTCGATATAGCCCTTGAACTATTCAACAACTTAATTACTTATGAAGAAGAAGGAGTAATGAATATTGGTTAAAGAATGTAAATATTGCGGTGCAGAAATGGACGAAAAAGCTGTAAAGTGTCCTGAATGTGGAAAGCCTGTACCTAATGCGGAAATCCTTTTGGATAACCAACGCAGACAGAAAAAGAAAGTTTTCACTATAGTGGTTGGCGTGATAGTCTGTATAGCTTTAGTTGTAGCTGTTGCCATTGCTAACTCTATATACAAAAAGAATAAAACCGGTGCAGATAGCTACATAGACGCTATAGATATGAATTTAGCGGCGATGTTTAATAACGATGCTAGTAGCTACTTGAAATCCTATCCCGACTTTATGAGAGATATGATTGAGGAAACTTTAGGTTCTATGACGGATGATAACTTTACCGAGTACATCTATGAACTTAACGACGATATTATTAGCACCTATGGCAGTGATGCAGCTATATCTTATAGTGTCATAGAAACAGAACAGATGGACAGCGACACCACTGACGACTACTTAAGCGAAATATTTGACTACGTTACAGACTACAGCATTGATGATTTCCCAGTACAAGATGCTTATCAATTAAGTTTGGAAATAGTAATAAATGGTTCTGTAGGTACGCAAACTTTCTATCGTACTGTAGCCGTTATGGAGTTTAACAACTCATGGTATCTAATGAATATTATTAATCCTATTAACCAACAGGTAGACGACCAACAGGGCTAATAGTTTCTTGAAAGTATCAGCCGTTGTATGAAAAAATATTTTAAGGGGGAGTTCTTTTATGTCTGCTACTGCTCAAAATGATGCCAATACTAAAAAGACAAAATACATTAAAAAGCGAAAGTTAAACTTGAAACTTATAATACCCTCTGTGGTAGTAGTATTTTTAATATTTTTTATACCAATATCGGTAGCCAATGGCGGTTATAAGGGTCTAATGAAAGACTATTGCAAGTCTGTTACTAAACAGGACTACACTCTATATAAGAGTAACTTTCCTAGTTTCGTTACAGAAAACGGTCTAGAAAGTTTAATGCTATTCGCTTACGACACTGGCGATGACTATATGCAAAGCCTCTACGATGACTACACCGAACAGTATGGCGAAAAGTTTAAGCTATCTTGTAAGGTGATAGATAGAACTAAACTCTCTAAGGATGAGCTTGAGGAGTATTCTGCTGGTGCTACTGCTCTATGCACCGACGGTTCAGAGATTAAGATTAAAAAGGGGTATAGGCTTACTGTATCCATGAAGTACAAGGGCAAGGCTGATTCTAATACACAAGAACTATCCATAGTGGTTATTAAGTATAAAGGCAATTGGTACATATATGATGGCGATATAGTATTCGTATAGTTATGCATGGAACGGCAATTCGTCGTTCCATTGTGTTTTATTGAACTTTTACTATATGAAGTTCAATAACTAATTCTTTTCTATTTTGTAATACTAATGTAATACTATTATTCTTGATTTGTAAACTATAATATGTTATCATAGTAGTTGCAAGGTGTTGTTGCAATATTTCCGAAAGGAGATTTAATTTGGAAGATATTAGAGATAAAGAAAGATATATAGATACACTTCCTAAACAAAAGAAAGGCTTTAAAGCTAAGATAGTTCAAGCGGTAGTGCTACTTCTGTTAATATTAGTTATTGCCTGTGGATGTTTTATCTTTGGGATGATATACCAGAATAACCATTCACAAGAGGAAAGCGTTCCTGCTATAAATAGTGTTCAAATCGTGCAAGAAGTTCAAGCTATTGGAGAACTTGCTACTGTTAAGTACATATACACAGATATGGGCAAGTTTGAGGACTCTCAACAGTTCAAGGGCTATGATATTCCACTCACTACGAAATCTTTTATACTTAGTTGGAACGGAACTATTAAGGCTGGTGTGGATACCGAAAACATACAGATAGACATTGACGAGGCTACTAAAACTATTGTTGTGCGTGTTCCTGAACCTAGGATTTTAAGCCACGAAACAGACGAAAATAGTATTGAAATTTTTGACGAAACTAACAACATTTTTAATCCTATCAGCATTGACGATTACAGCACGTTCTTTGCAGAAAGTAAAACAGATATGGAGTCTAAAGCTTTAAATAACGGTATACTAGACGAGGCTTTACAAAACGCTCAAAATATTATTACCCAGTGTTTGAACTCCAACGAAAACATAAAGGATATGTATACCATAGAATTTGAACTACTTACACTTTAGATGTATAATCTTGAAACTTCCTTGAAATAATATACTATAAGCCATAGTTTATGGGAATATCTTAGAGAGGAAGTTTTTTATGAAAAAGAGTATATATATTATGTGTATAGGTGTAATGTTAGTGCCTTTATTAACGGCTTGTGGTAACAATAGTTCTACCAACAACAACGACCAAAACTCTACTACTGTTACTACTACTAGTAGCACTACACAAGTCACTACTAGTGAAACTATTATCGAAACAACACTAGAGGATACTACTAACCACGTCACCGATGATGATGGCAACATCATAGACGATATTGGAGATGGTGCAGAAGATATTATTGGTGATATAGGCGAGGGTATCGAAACTATCTTCGATGATGCTGGTGATACTGTATCTAAAGTAGCAGATTAGTCCTGTAGGGAACGGCGAATCGCCGTTCCGCTTGTAAAAAAATACTAGGCATTCCGCTTTGAAAAAAATACTATTATTTAACATTAACGCAAATTCGACAGAATGCCACCCACGGCGTTCCGCAATTTTGCAAAGCAAAATTATATTAACATTAACATATTACGAGGTAAACTTATGAAGAAAGTATGTATTCCTATTGCTATGCTTATATTAATGAGTATGTTGGTGGGCTGTGGAAACTCCACCGCTGACAACTCTAACGACACTACTACCACCACCACCGCACAGACAGAAACTCAACTTGAAACCGAAACTATCGCAGATACCCAAACTACAGAGAGTACAGAAGAAAACTCCACTAGTGGCGACACTGTAGACCTATCCGCTATGGTGAACGAAATAACCTCTAAAGTAGAGTGGGCAAGTCTGCTAGAAATAGAAGACGACGAATTAATCAGCGAGTTTTTCACCCTAGACCCCAACAACCCTAACTACAAACAACTACTAGTTATGCAATGCCCTATGAGTGCCGTAATCGCTGAAATTATTCTTATACAAGCCGATGACGTAGATTCCGCTATGGATGACCTTAGCGTTAGGCAAGAAAAGTTAATCAATACTGACGCCTACTACCCCGAACACAAAGAGATTGCTGAAAATAGCATTATAAACCATGTGGGGGATATAGTATACTTTATCGCTGGTGAAAACGCAGAAGATAGCGAAAAAGTATTGATTGACTACATTAACCAACTGGGTTAATACTTTTTTAATTATTAGATATCTAGAATCATTTCCCGTTTTTCAAAATAAAGGTATCCACTGGCTTGTTGTAGTCAGTGGATTTCCTTTTGTAAAAACCATTCTTGATATTTAAAAAAAAATATAGTATAATCTAATAAATGAATTTTTGTATTTGAATATTTTTATTTTTGGGGGATTTTTAAATGAGAAAGTTTTTAAGTAGTTTAGGGGTAGCATTGGTGTTGGTTGCAATGCCTTTTTCGATGGTTTCGTGTTCTAGTTCGGGGGGCAGTAGCGAAACTATGCGTACAGATATGACTTCTGAGGAGTATGCACAAGATATGGGAATAGGTATCAACCTAGGAAACACTATGGAGGCTTTTTGGGAAGATAAGTCTAATAAGTGTTCGGGAAGTGCTATCATAGGGGAGAACGCTCCTAGTAACTATGAAACCTGTTGGGGTGCTATAGCTACCACTCAAGAAATGGTTGACGGCATAAAAGAGTCGGGGTTTAATACCGTGAGAGTTCCTGTGTACTGGGGCAATATGATGGAAGACGACGGAAGCTTTACTATCAATGAGGAGTATTTCAACCGTGTGGACGAAATCGTCAACTACTGCTTAAACGATGGGCTTTATGTGGTGATAAACATACATCACTATGACGAGTACCTTATCAAAAACTACCCCAAAGACGAAGTGCTAGACATCACGGAAAACCTTTGGAATCAAATAGCTACACACTACAAAGACTATTCCGATTACCTTATATTCGAGGGCTTTAACGAGAATTTAGGCTCATCTCAAGAGAGCGACAACTACTCCGACGACGAACTTTTCGACTATGTAAACCAAATGAACCAAACCTTTGTGGACAGCGTTAGAAGTACCAAAGGCAACAACAGCAACAGACTTTTAATAGTTTCGGGCTTTTGGACGAACATAGACAAAACTACTGACGAACGCTTTAAAATCCCAGAGGATACCGTATCCGATAGGATTATGGTGTCGGTACACTATATAGATAATTCTATATATTGGCAGAACGCTATAGGTACTCTAGGGTGGCAGAAGTACAGTCAAGACCAGTGCGAACTACTTAAAAACGCTTTCACTGACAACGGCATTCAAGTGTTTGTGGGCGAATGTACCGCCAACTACGACGACCATTACGCTAGTACTAATGAGTATACCTCCGCTGAATGTTTGGAAATTATCATGGATATGGCAACGGACTATGGCTTTGTGCCTGTCATTTGGGATACTAATGGCGGTATGTATTCCCGTACCGAGTGCAAAATAAGTTCCAGTGACGACCAAAAGGTTATATCCGAAATAGCCGAAAAGATTGCCAACAGATAAATTTTTCCATGTTTAAAACACCCCTAAATTGCACATAATATTATTGTTCCAAAGTGAACAAAATAATTCTTAGAAAGGGCTTTTATTACTTTGCTAGTGCTTAGCGTGGTAATAAGAGTATGTGTGATTATTATGGATTGTGGTTGCGGAAAGGGCAAAAACTCTAGTATTATGTGTACTGTTGACACTTGCAAACACCATTGCGATACCGAGCAGTACTGCTCTTTAAACTCAATTAGAGTGGGTACTCATGAACCCCACCCAACTGAGTGCCAGTGCGTGGATTGTAAATCATTTGAAATGAAATAACACAAAACGATAGAACGGAACGGTGTTTTGCCGTTCCGTGTTTGTGTATCTTAA
>CAYXNU010000027.1:0-12258 GCA_964466485.1 uncultured Ruminococcus sp. | reverse complement strand
TGTTTAAATAAATGTACCGAATGGAAATCTATAAAGGAGCGTGTTTTTTAATATGAAAGTAGCTATGGCACAGATTTCACTATCTAATGACATTGAAAGCAACTACCTAAAAACTTTACAGTGTATAGAAGATTCCAAAGGGTGTGACTTGCTATTCTTCCCAGAAATACAACTAACACCATTCTTTCCACAGTATACAGCAACGGACTTAAAAGCTAAACTAGGCAAAACCCCTAAAGACTTTAGCATTCCTATAGACGATAGAAAAATCAAGGAGATTTGCAAACTTTGCAAAGAAAACAACCTATACACATCCCCTAACTTTTACATTGAAGAAAATTCTAAGTTCTATGATACATCCTTATTTATAAACCCACATGGCATAGTAGAGGGTACTGCCAAAATGGTACACATATTACAAGCGGAAAACTTCTACGAAAAAGACTACTACACCCCCTCAGAGGACGGCTTTAAAGTCTTTGATACGCCTTTTGGTAGGGTGGGCATAGTTATCTGTTTTGATAGGCATCTACCCGAAAGTATTAGAACTTGTACGCTAATGGGTGCAGATTTGATAATTATTCCTACTGCAAATACTACCGCCGAAAACTTAGAAATGTTTGAGTGGGAACTTAGAGTACAAGCTTTTCAAAACAACGTGTTTATAGCTATGTGCAACCGTGTAGGTGTGGAGTTTGGTATGGAATTTTGTGGGCAGTCTATAGTAGTAGACTGTGACGGAAAAGTTATCTTTAAAGCGGATGATTCCGAACAACTAATAGTACAGGATGTGGATTTATCCTTAACTAAAAAGTCTAGGGCAGACAGACCATACCTAACCACTAGACGAAAAGATATGTATCTATAACTATAAAAAAAATATTTCAAAGGCAGTGATATCTTGAACAATATAAACTTAAACACCATACTATATGGTGTCGCTGGTACTGGAAAAACTTACAGCACGGCTATATACTCTGTAGCTATAATAGAAAACAAATCCCTTGAGGATGTTAGCAAACTGGAATACTCTACTGTGCTTAGTAGGTTTCAAGAGTACAAATCTATGGGCTTGATAGAAAGTATTACATTTCACCAGTCCTACAGCTATGAGGACTTTATTGAGGGCATTAAGCCTACTTTAAACTCCAAAGAAGTATCTTATAGGTTACAAGATGGCATATTTAAAAGCTTTTGCAAAGAGTGTTCCCCCTTTAATTTTCTACTCGGTCAAGATATATCTTCTAAGAGTGCTAAACACTACAGATACATAGTACACAGCATAACCGCCGAAAATATCAACGTTAAAAAGTTCAAACTAGGTAGCGGTCAAGATGGCAAAATAGTGTCCATACCTTTAAAACTAATATCTACCTTGACGGACTCCATAAAGCGTAATGAGATTACTATAATGGATTTGAAAAAGTCAAACCTAGAAATAAACTCCACCTATGACTTATCTATATTTAAATACTATGGAGATTTAATAATAAACCTTGTGGAAAAAGCTCTACTTTGCAACGATACACACACCAACAGGGTATTCATAATAGACGAAATCAATAGAGCAAATATTTCCAACGTGTTCGGGGAACTTATAACCCTAATAGAACCCCCTAAAAGATTAGGCAACTCCGAAGCTGTAGAAGTCAAGCTACCGTACTCTAATGAGCCTTTTGGTGTACCTAACAATGTATATATATTAGGTACTATGAACTCCACAGACCGCTCCATAGTGGCACTAGATACAGCTTTGCGTCGTAGGTTTGACTTTATCGAAATACTACCCAACTATGATATATTTAAGAATACTTTTGTGGAAGATGTTAGCATATATACGCTATTTAAAAATATAAACTCCAGAATAGCATATCTTATAGGCAACGACTACCTAATAGGACACACCTACTTCTTAGAACTATTACACTCGCCAACTGTTGAAGTACTAGCAAAAATATTTAGGTTTAATATACTCCCCTTGCTTGAAGAATACTTCTACAATGACTACTCTAAGATTCGTTTGGTATTAGCAGACAACCAAACCGACATACTAGACAACCAATTTATATTAGAAAAGTTTGCACCTAGCGAACTTTTCCACTCCACAGACTTTGACTTAAATCCTATATACGAAATAAATCCAAAGGCTTTTACTAACCTTGAAAGTTACAGAAAGGTTTAATATATCGCTATGCAAAGAGTCTACACCGTACTTGAATATAGTTCTATAGTTAGAGGCGAAACCGTTCCAAATAGCGTATTTGACAACCTAGAAAACTTTATACTCTCTAACAGCGAACTATCTCAGTTTATGAACATATCTATAAAAAAAGGCTATGGCAAAGTAATTACCATTAAAAACTATGTGGGAGTAGTATGTATTCAAAATGGCATTACTATAGAAATTTTACCTAAAACTAGCCAACTAGACAACATTTCCCATACTAGAAAAACTTTTCTAAATATGCTAAAGTCTACTAACGATATACCCTTTAAGATAGTTCAAAAAGGCTATATGCACACAGATAACATATCTATGCTAGATATTTTTATTAGTGAGTTCTTGAACTCCTTAGAAGTACTACTAAGGAACGGCTTAAAGTCTAAGTACGTTAGCATAACAGAAAATTCTAAGTACCTATGTGGAAAGTTGGACTACACCAAACACATTAGGTACAACTCCATACGCAAAGATAGATTCTACATTACCCATGATGTATTTACCCTAAACAACCCCGAAAATAGACTAATAAAGTCTACTTTGATACTACTTAAAAAAATACTCCCCTACCAGTTTAAACTCCAAAAGATACTATCACTATTTAGTAGCGTTGAACCCTCCAAAGACTACTTTAACGATTTTAAAAATAGCAACATCCCACAATATTCGGACTGCCTAAAGTGGTGCAAAGTATTCCTACTAGGTAACGGCTTTACGCCCTTTGCAGGGGATAACTTAACCTATGCACTGCTATTTCCTATGGAAAAGGTTTTTGAAAACTATGTTGCTAACTTAGTAAAAAAGTCCGCTGTGGGCTATACTGTAAGCGTTCAAAGTAGAGGGGTATACCTTGTGGATATGCCCTCTAAAGCCTTTGCTCTAATACCAGATATAGTGCTATCCAATGCACACAAAACTATTATTCTAGATACCAAATGGAAACTTTTAAACGTGCATTCTAAAAACTATGGTATATCTCAACAAGATATGTACCAAATGTTTGCGTACGCTAAAAAATACCACTCCCACCATGTGATACTTATCTACCCACTAATGGAAAATACTCTTACTAGCAAAGAACTATCTTTCACTATAGATGATATTACCATAGAAATTAAATTTATAAAATTATAGATATTAAAAAAACGGAACGGCGAATCGCCGTTCCCTACAGTGCAATATTAAACTTATCTATCTACTTAGAAAACTTCTCCATGATGGTGTAACCTAAATCTATATAGTTACCAGTTTCCTTAGCAGACTTTTCACTAAAGCCTTTAACACCTGTAACCTCGTTAGTGCTGTCATATATGAAGAACGGAATAGGGTCGTTAGTGTGAGTTCTTAAAGATAGTGGTGTAGCATGGTCGGGAGTGACTAACACCTTAAAGCCCTCACCTGTAGACTTTAGATACTCAACGACAGGTTTTAGAATCTTCTCATCTATGGTAGCAATAGCCTTAACCTTGTTTAACATTTCGTTACGGTGTCCGCACTCGTCGGGGGCTTCCACATGGATGTATACAAAGTCTTGACCGTTTTTAAACTCATCGATACCCGCTTGAGCCTTACCGTCAAAGTTGGTATCTAAGTAGCCAGTAGCACCCTCAACGTTTACTACTCTCATACCTGAAAACTTTCCTATACCCTTAAGTAGGTCTACAGCGGAAATCATAGAACCCTTTAAGCCATACTTTCCATAGAAGTCATCTAGGTTGGCACGAACGCCCTCGCCCCATAGCCAAATGCTGTTAGCAGGTCTTAAACCTCTTTCGACCCTTGCCTTGTTTACAGGGTGGTCTTTTAGTAAGTCATAGGATTTAACCATTAAGTCGTAAAGTTTCTTAGCGTTTTCGTGTTGTGGAATGTGAGTTTTGATAGGCTTACCAGTAATATCATGAGGAGGTGTTAAAGTTCCAACGTCAAGAGTACCGTTGTTCCAAATTAAGCAATGTCTGTAGCTAACACCACTATAGAACTTAAACTCATCGGAGTTTAGTTTTTCTGCTAGGTACTCTACTAGAACTTTAGCCTCTGCAGTGGAGATATCATCTGCACAGTAGTCTAGAATAGTCTTATCCTCATAGTTAGGCTCATCGGATAGTGTAACTAAGTTGCATCTTAAAGATACGTCTGTATCTTTCATATCTATGCCAATGCTACCAGCCTCTAGTGGAGAACGTCCAGTGTAGTATACTTCTGGGTTGTAACCTAAAACGGATAGGTTAGCGACATCGCTACCAGGTTTCATGCCATCTTGAACAGTTTTGGCTAAACCTACATAAGACTTCTCAGCAAGAGCATCCATAGTAGGGGTTTCTGCGTACTCTAAAGGAGTCTTTCCGCCTAATTCCTCGATAGGATAGTCTGCCATGCCATCACATAAAACTACTAAATATTTCATAATACAAAAGTCCTTTCACACTAAGTTTAAAGATTTAATACTCCAACCAACGTAAATTCGATTTTTGGACAGCTTTTATTTCAGCCACGGAACGCCGAATCGTCGTTCCCTGCATAATCAAACTTGCGTTAATTATTAAATCACAATACTATTTTACCATAGTTTAAAGAATATTTCAATAGTAGGAATACTATATTTTCCTATAATCATAGTAATCATATTGAATTACAAGATTTCATTGACTTTGTTTAAAATTTGTTTTATAATAGTATTAATGCTAATGTGATAGATTTAAATGGAATTTTTAGAGATTTACCTATTAAAATAGTTCCATGGTCTATTAATTATCTAGAGTATATATTATTAGAAAGGTGTTGTTAAACTTATGAAAATTTCTACTAAAGGTCGCTATGCACTACGCATAATGTTAGATTTAGCCTTACACGATGAGGGCGAATATATTCCTGTAAAAGATATTTCCCAAAGGCAAGACATATCCACTAAATACATCGAACAGATAATAACTTTACTAAATCGTGCAGGATTTTTAAAAAGCATTAGAGGAAACCACGGGGGATATATGCTTAACCGTAAACCACAAGATTACACTGTTGGAATGATACTCCGTGCGGCAGAGGGTTCTCTAGCTCCAGTTGCTTGTTTAAATGACGACCCCAACCAATGCTCCCGTAGCAAAATATGCCCTACCTTAAGCCTATGGACTAGACTAAACGATGCAATAAACAGTGTTGTAGACTATACTACTTTACAAGATGTTTTAGACGAAATTCAAAATAGTACAAGCCAAAATTACATTATATAAGTTACAGAAACATTATAAACACACTAAAATTATATTAAAATATGCTACTTGTTATATTTATCCATTATATAGGTATTAAAAAGCGTGAATTTCAAATAAATTCACGCTTAAAATTATCTGCCCAACAGGAATTGAACCCGCATATACACAGTCGGAGTGTGTTACTTTATCCATTAAGCTATAGGCAGAAACAGTGATGATATCCGTTATTATACCATACTAAAATAAAAATTTCAATGGTAATAATTTATCAAAATGCTATCAAAAATCTATTTATGTCATATCTTAATATAGCCTTCCAATGTTTATTCAGAATTGAAAAAAATATCTTGAAATAGAGTGTGTTTTATGGTATAATCATGGTGTAAACATTTTAAAGATTGAATCGCACAGAAAAACTACTGGAAAGGTCTAAAGTATCAACGTGGATTTTTCCTTGTAAAAAAAATTATTTATGAGAATGAAAGGGTTTGCAAAGTATGGCTGTATATAAATCTGGAGAAGATTATTTAGAAACTATATTAATATTAACTAGTAATAATTCCTATGTACGCTCTATAGACATTGCCACAGAAATGGGATTCTCTAAGGCAAGTGTTAGCCGTGCTGTAGGTATTTTAAAAGCTGACGGACTTATTACTATAGAAAACGATGGACAAATAAAACTCACTGAAGATGGTCTTAAAAAGGCTAACTCCGTGTACGATAAACACAAACTTATTAAAAGCTTTCTAGTAGACTTACTAGGTGTTACTGAAAAAGTCGCTGAAGAAGATGCTTGTAAAATAGAACACGTTATCAGTGACGAAACTTGCATTAAATTAAAAAACTTCGTTAATGCAAATATTAAAAAAGATTAAATCAAGGGAAGTGATATTTTGCCACCAAAGAACCAACAAAAAAAGTCATTCGATATATATAACACTCAAGAAATAGATATTAGTGGGGCTAGTAGCAAAAATACTAACAGTAACAACTCTACTAAAAAAAATAAGAGTAGTAATAAAAATACAAAAACATCTAAGCCTAAAAAAAGCTTACTAAAAAGGCTAGTAAATTTAGTGTTGGCTATATTTGTAATATATTCAGCGATAGCATTATTCTTTATTAGCAAGGTGGATAGAATAACTTTAGACAACAGAATAGCAAACTCTCAAAGCGTTATGAGTTCTGTATTCGTAAAAAATATTCTATTAATAGGCACGGATGGTCGTTCGGATGATGATGTTGGTCGTTCGGATAGCATGATGTTACTATCTATAGATTCTAAAAATAGTAAACTAACTGTTACATCCATTATGAGGGATATCTATCTAGACATTCCCGACTACCACTACGATAAGCTAAACGCTGCTTATTCATATGGTGGTGCTACACTACTAATAGACACCATTGAGGAAAACTTCTCTATAAAGATAGACGATTGCATAATCATAGACTTTGACGCTTTTATGGACATCGTGGATTCTGTCGGTGGTATAGACGTTACTATCTCTGATAGTGAAATGAACGAAATTAACAACGTATTAATGAGCGAGGGCAACAAAATCGCTGGTGATAGCAAGATGGACGGTCTGCTTACCACTAGCGGAGATATTAGGCTAAACGGCAAACAGGCTCTAACTTACAGCCGTATTAGGTATGTCGGTAATGCAGACTTTGAACGCACCCAACGCCAAAGATACGTCGTAAATGCTATTATCGATAGACTAAAGACACCTAATATATTTAGAATAGGCAGTTTCTTAAATGCTACATCTTCAAACGTTTCTACTAACATGGACGTGCTAGAAATGTACTTGCTATCTTTACAAGCACCATTTATGTTAGGGTATGACGTTACACAACAGCGTATCCCCGCAGAAGATACATGGTATTACGATACTGCTAATGGACAATCCGTAATTATGACTGACTTTCAAGCTAACATAGATTACTTATATGAAACCATCTATGCAGAATAGTTTGAATACATAAGGAGATTTTTTATGCAAAGATTATATGATATTTCTGGAATTTGGGGTTTTAAGTTAGACGAAAATAAAGAAGGTCTACTAGGTGAAAACTTTAAAACCGAAAGCTTTTTTAATGATACTATAAACCTTCCATCTACAACGGCTTTTGAAAAGAAAGGTACTAAGAATACTAAAAGAGAAGTTGGTTTTTTAACTGAGGAATACCCTTTTTATGGATATGCATGGTTTAAAAAAACTATCGACATTGAGGAGAACATTCAAAATAAGTGTATTAAGCTATTCTTAGAACGTACTAGAAAGACTATCGTTTGGATTAACGGAAAACAGTTAGAAGAACAAAATAGCCTATCAGCACCACATATCTACGATATTTCGGAGTATGTTGTTACTGGCGAAAATGAAATTATCGTTTTAGTGGACAACACAGACTACCCTACCGGTGGCGGTCACATGACTTCCCCTGATACTCAAACCAACTGGAACGGTATTACAGGTAGAATGGAAATACAAATATTCAACGATTGCCATATACAAAGCATTAAGACTTACCCAAACATTCACGATAAGTCTGTATTGCTAAAGGTACAGTATTCTAAACCTATTACTACTAGTATCATAGTAGAGGGCGTAACTAAGACTCTTGAAAGTTCCGACAAGACACTACCTACCGAAACTTTCAACGTTACCACCGACGAAAACAACATGGTAGAAGTAGTATTACAGTTAGGCGAAAAGGCTCACCTTTGGAGTGAGTACACCCCTGTAGTATATGAACTTTCCTTGTACTCTATGGGTGGTAAAAGAACGGTATCCTTTGGCTTAAGAGAGTTTTCCACAGATAAACACAACTTTTTAATAAATGGCACTCCTACTATGCTTAGGGGCAAACACGATGGCATGATATTCCCTATTACTGGCTATGCACCTACCACCGTTGACGAATGGGTTAGAGTGTTTAAAGTTTCTAAATCCTATGGAATTAACCACTATAGATTCCATACTTGTTGCCCTCCCGATGAGGCTTTTACTGCTGCCGATTTAGTAGGTATCTACCTACAACCAGAGATTAACTTTTGGGGTACTCTAGCAGGTGTGAACGACGAAAACTTCAACGCTAAAGAACAAGAGTTCCTAATAGAAGAAGGCTTTAAAATATTAGATAGCTATGGCAACCACCCATCCTTTGTGATGTTCTCACTAGGTAACGAACTTTGGGGCGATAAAGACCGCATGAACGATATTATCAAGGGGTACAAGGCTGTAGATACTAGACACCTCTACACACAGGGTAGTAACAACTTCCAGTGGTATCCATGCATAGTTGAAGAAGATGACTTCTTTTCAGGAGTTAGGTTCAGCATAGAACGTCAAATAAGGGGTTCATATGCTATGTGCGATAAACCTCTAGGACACGTCCAAACTATGAAACCATCGGCTAGTATAAACTACGATAACAGTATATTCCCTAGTGAGGCTATTAATTCCAACAGCAGTGCGGTAGACGAAAACGGCTACATAAAGATTCAATATGGCACTGGTATGAAACTAATCAAGGCTGACGAACTAGGCGAACAGTTTGTTCCTAACGTTCCAGTAGTATCCCACGAAGTTGGTCAGTACGAAACTTTCCCTAACTTTAATGAGATTGAAAAGTATACTGGTGTACTAAAGGCTAAAAACTTTGAAGTCTTTAAAGAACGCTTAGAGGATAAGGGTATGCTTTCCCTAGCTGATAAGTTCTTTCAAGCTAGTGGAAAACTTGCCGTTGAATGCTACAAGACAGAGTTAGAAAGTGCATTCCGTTCTAAGTATATTGCAGGTTTTCAACTTTTAGATATTCAAGACTTTACTGGACAGGGTACTGCCCTAGTTGGAATTCTAGACGCTTTTATGGACAGCAAGGGTACTGTATCCGCTAAGGAATGGCGTTCTTTCTGTTCCGATGCTGTACTACTAGGTGAGTTCGACAAGTATGTTTACGAGGAAAACGAACGCTTTAACTGTAACATATTGCTAAGCTACTTTAGACCTACTAAACTAGAAAGCAAGTCCGTAACATGGCAAATTTCCGATGGCGAGGCTATCATAGATGAGGGTATACTATCCGTACCTTTTGATGCCTACGGTTTAGTTAGACTAGGCTCTATAGAGTTCAATATGCCTACAGCTAAAAGCCCTATCAAGCTAACCTTTACGCTATCCATTGAGGGTACAGACATAGAAAAGCATTACAACTTTATGGTATACCCTAAAACCGAAACTATTAAATCTTTTGATACTATAACCGTCAATGGCAACACCCTTAATGTAACTAGTGAATTAGAAGTAGCTTTAGAAAGTCTTAACAACGGCGAAAGAGTGCTATTCCTACCTAACGAAGTAAAAGAGAGTATACAAGGTTTCTACTGCACAGACTTTTGGTGCTACCCTATGTTTAGAACTATATCCGAAAGCATGGGCAGAGAGATTCCTATAGGCACTATGGGTCTACTTATAGATAACAATCACAAGGCTTTAAGCGAGTTCCCTTGCGAGTTCTACTCCACTCCACAATGGTATAACTTAGTTACTCATGCAAACTGTGCAATATTAGACGACACCCCTAAGGATTTCTTCCCTATAGTACAAATGATTGATAACTTTGAAAGAAACAATAAACTAGGTATTCTCTTTGAATGCAACGTTGGTACTGGTAAATTGCTAGTATGTACTAGTAGGCTCTCCGAAATTGTGGACGAACCTGAAGTTAAACAGTTTACTAAAAGTATCATAAACTATGCAACTTCTAATAGTTTTTCACCTTGCAAAACTATTAGCGTTGACACTCTAAAAAAGATATTCTAAAAGTAAGTAAGGTGATTAATTTATGGAAAATAAAAACTCCAAAATTATTGCAGTGTGTCTATCCGAGATACATAGAGAAGTGCAATCAGAAATAGTACAATCCATTTATGAAACTGCTAATAAACTTGGATATAAATTAATGGTTATTAATGCCTTTAACGATATGTATTTTGGCGACCGTTCCTCTGTTGGTGAAAGCAAAATCTTTAATATAATAAACTACAACATCTTAGATGGTATTATTCTGCTAGGCGAAACTATCAAAAATAACAGAATACTCTACAACATAGTTTGCAATGCCGAAGAACTCCATATACCTTTGGTAAACATAGATAAAAAATTCGACTATGGACATAATATAACTTTTAGCTATGCAAACGCTATGGAACAGATAGTTAGACACGTTGTGGAACATCATAAGTTTACTAAAGTCAACTTTATTGCTGGTTTTGAGGGAAACGACTTTTCCGAGGAACGTTTGAACGTTTATAAAAAAGTTCTAACCGAAAATAATATACCTGTCGAGGAAGAACGTATAGGCTATGGCGACTTTTGGGATATGCCTACTAAAAGAGTTCTTGAAAAGTTTATGAACAGCGATTTGCCTTTCCCAGAAGCTATAATATGTGCTAACGATACTATGGCTATCGTAACTTGTGAGTTCTTAACTAGCCACGGCTACAGAGTCCCTGAAGATGTCGTAGTTACTGGCTTTGATGGTGTCGCTCAAGAACAGTACCACACCCCTAGATTAACTACTGCTAAACAAGATAACGAAAAAGCTGGTAAATTAGCCGTTGAAATTATAGACGACGCTATACACGGAAAACCTTTGAAAAAAGACTATGTGGTCGCACACCATGTATTAGTTGCTAGTTCTTGTGGATGTAAACCCGTTCCACCTAGAAACTCTAATATGCTTACCCTAAACTTATACAACAAACTTAACAGTTATAAACAGTTTGAAAAGCATATGCAAGAGATGATTTCTATACTAACGGATACTGAAACCCTCTCCGAAATGATTAGCAAAACGTCTAGCTTTATAGACCGCTTAGCCGCTACTGAACTTTGGATTTGCGTTAGAGAAAACTTCTTTAATGCCGAACAACACAACCCTATGTATGAATATGACGACAACTATGGCACTCTTAGAGTATTAGTCCATAAAGACCACACTACTTACAACGACTTGCCAAACTTTCACGTTTCGGAAATGCTACCAAACCTTATGAGCATATACGAAAAGAAAGACGAACATTTTTTGCTGTTTTCACCGTTGCACTTTCAAGAAAAGACTATAGGTTATATCGCTGTAGCTACAGAACCGTCACAGCAGTATATGTTAGATTTTAACAACCATATGTCATTCTCTTTGACGTTTAGCAATATCCTAGAAATAGTGCAATCCCATGGAGAACTTAAACAGGCTATATCCAAACTAGAAGAAATGTACGTTCAAGATTACTTAACTGGTCTAATGAACAGACGTGGTTTCTATAAAAAGTTAGGTGAAAAGATATCCAAACTTAAACAAGACTCCAACAAGCAGTTTATGGTTATATCTATAGACCTAAATGGTTTAAAGTATATCAATGACGTTTTTGGTCACGGCGAGGGCGACAACGCTATCAAGACCGTTGCACGGTGCATGATTTCTAACGCTGTACAAGATGAAATATGTGCTAGGTTCGGTGGCGATGAGTTTGTAGTAGCGGGTATCATTGAAAAAGATTCCAACTATGCTGACGAATACGTTACACAGTTTAAGAACTCTATAGCCTACTACAACAAGTACTCCAACAAGCCGTACGAAGTGGGTGCTAGTTGTGGAGTGTACATTGGTCTACCTACCAAAGAAGCCGATGTAGACGAAATGATTAAACGTGCTGACGATATTATGTACGAGGAAAAGTCGCATACACAATACAAGCGTGGAAGATAATAATGTATGTTTATAGGGAACGTCTATGGGCGTTCCCTTATTATA
>CAYXNU010000026.1:0-12345 GCA_964466485.1 uncultured Ruminococcus sp. | reverse complement strand
TATCATATCCACATATTAACGTCAATTCGATATAATGCCATATTAACACATGGCGGAACGCTGTTTATAATATGCATATATTCAAAAAATAAATCTATGTAGGGAACGCCCATTGGGCGTTCCGCTGTTTGTAATATTAATCAATCATTCTGTTTTTTCTTTAAGGTCTTTTTCTGCTTTGGTAGGTTGTAAATATAAAGCCTGTAAATCGTAAGGCGATTGCCCAGCGTTAAGTTTTGCTATTTCGCATAGGCTACTAGCAGATTGCAATCTATCCTTTGCAGATGACAATACAACGTTAGGTTTAAGTTCAAAGGAGTCGTAGAAGTCTTTAGCACCGTCGCCGACTAGTATAACGTTTTGACTAGAGGCATTTAGAACCTTTGCGAGTTCTGTTCTGTCGATAATGCAATCTTCTGGGAAGTTTTCGTAACGGGTTATGCTAGTCATATCGCTGTTGAAAATTCCACAGTATACCAGTTCAAGACGTGCTTTCATAATGGAACATATTACCCCATTAAAGCCCATGACGTTGTAAGCAAGGCTTTCCAGTGTAGATATTCCATTGCACTGGATATTTAAAGCGAAAGCCATAGCCTTAACGGCAGATATACCTATTCTCAAACCGGTATAAGAACCCGCCCCACAAGATACAGCAATTCTGTCTACATCCTTGAGGGTTTTATTAACGCTTTCAAGGAGTTTTTCACACATAGGCATTATTATTTGGGAATGAGTAAGGGTAGTGTATACGCTGTTTTCTGCCAACAAAATATCGTCTTGCATAAGAGCCACGGATGCCATCTTTCCAGAAGTATCTATTCCTAGGATTAACAAAACCTATCACCTCCACTAACTATTATCTTTCTAGTATTATCGTCTATACGTTGTATAGTTATTCTAATGGTATTGTCGTCAAAAATCTCTCTAACGTTTTCCGACCATTCTATTATAGCTATGCTATCTTCTAGGGGGTAGTCGAAAAAGCCTATACTTTCGAGTCCGTCTATGCCGTTTATACGGTACATATCGAAATGGTAGACAGTAGTATTCTTGTTACAATACTCATTAGATAGCGTAAAGGTAGGTGAAAAGACGTCATCGTTTAAGCCTAAGCCCATAACTATACCCCTAGTAAGGGTAGTCTTTCCCATGCCCAAACCACCAAAATAGGCTATCATATCGCCTTTTTGTAGTTTAGAACCTATATACTTACCAAACTCTATGCTTTCTTCAGCTGAATGAGTTACCTTTTCCATAGCCTTAAACCACCTTAGAATAATCCTGTAATGTTTCCGTCGTTGTCGCAATCTATAACCATAGCGGTAGGCTTTTTGCCTAGTCCGGGCATAGTCATAACGTCACCAGTTAGAGCGACTACAAAACCTGCACCCGCAGAAAGTTTTACATCTCTAACGGTAATAGTAAAGTGTTCAGGTTTGCCTAGTTTAGTAGGGTCGTCGGATAGTGAGTATTGAGTCTTAGCTACACAAACAGGGATATCCCCGAAGCCTATTCTTTCAATCTCTGCGATGGACTTTTCAGCTTGACTAGTAAATACCACACCGTCTGCACGGTAGATTTCCTTAGCTATAGTGTTAAGTTTTTCCTTAATAGGTAGTTTTTCGTCGTATAGTGGTGCAAAGTTAGATGGTTCGTTATCGATAGTATCTAGTACTTTCTGTGCTAAGTCTAGACCACCTTCACCGCCCTTAGCGAAAACTTCAGTTAAGGATACTTTTACGTTTAGGCTGTCGCAAAGTTGCTCGATGTATTCTATTTCAGCTTGTGTATCTGTGTGGAACTTGTTAATAGCCACAACTACTGGTACACCGAACTTTCTCATATTTTCGATGTGTGTAACTAGGTTAATGCTACCCTTTTTAAGAGCGTCAAGGTTTTCGTTGGATAGTTCAGTCTTAGGAACGCCACCGTTATACTTTAAAGCCCTAATAGTAGCCACTAGTACTGTACAAGATGGCTTAATGTTTGCGAATCTGCACTTAATATCGAAGAACTTTTCAGCACCTAAGTCAGAACCGAAACCAGCCTCAGTAATGCAATAGTCACCTAGTTTTAGAGCCAATCTAGTAGCACGAACGGAGTTACAGCCGTGTGCAATATTAGCGAAAGGTCCGCCATGGATAAATGCAGGGTTGCCCTCTAAAGTTTGAACTAGGTTAGGCTTTAGAGCGTCTTTCATTAGAGCGACCATAGAACCGCATACACCTAACTGTTTAGCATATACTGGGTTGCCGTCTAAATCGTAAGCTACTAAAATCTTTTCAAAACGTGCCTTTAAATCGTCTAAGTCTTTAGCTAGACATAGTATAGCCATAATTTCGGAGGCTACTGTAATTTGGAAACCATCCTCACGAGGGATACCGTTTACCTTGCCACCCAAACCTACTATAATGTTTCTTAAAGCCCTGTCGTTCATATCCATGCAACGCTTAAAGAGTATACGTCTTTGGTCTATTCTAAGGGCATTGCCTTGTTGCATATGGTTGTCTATTATAGCACATAGTAGGTTGTTTGCGGAGGTTATGCTGTGCATATCGCCAGTAAAGTGTAGGTTAATATCTTCCATAGGCACTACTTGAGAATATCCGCCACCGGCAGCACCGCCCTTAATGCCGAACACTGGACCTAAAGAGGGTTCTCTTAGAGCCACAACGGACTTTTTACCTAGTCTGCCCATAGCCTGTTGTAGTCCCACAGATACGGTAGTTTTGCCCTCACCAGCGGGAGTAGGGTTTATAGCAGTAACTAGTATTAGTTTACCGTCTGGGTTGTTTTCAACCTTTTTAAATAGGTTTTCGGAAACCTTAGCTTTGTAGTGTCCGTACTGTTCTATGTCCTCGTAGTCCACCCCGATGTTTTTAGCAATCTCTACTATAGGTTTCATTTGGCACTGTTGTGCAATTTCTATATCAGTCAACATTAATAAAACTCCTTAAATACACAATATTTAGATACGCCGTATCTATGGTATGATTATAGCATTTTATCGTGGTATTGTCAAGATAGTTATACTATTGCCAAACATAATGTTCAATCGAATTTGCATTAAATGTAGCAAATTTACTATAAGTATCTACATATTGTGTTTAAGTATTACATAGAATTAAAAAACTTCTTAAAAAAGTATTGCAGTTATAGTGGTTTTGTGGTAGAATTATTAAGACAATTTAAAAGTATAATAGATACTAAACGTAGTGTTTAGATAGCTATATTTGAAAAGGAGTAACAATTATGTCTAATAAGATTAACGTTGCCGTCATATTTGGTGGCAAGTCTAGTGAACATGATGTTTCATTAGTGTCAGCATATAACGTAATAAAGAATATCCCTACAGATAAGTACGACATTACTTGTATAGGAATTACCAAAAAGGGTAACTGGTTCTACTACCCAGGCTCATACGAAAGCATACCTAATGGTAAATGGGAAAGCAACCCAGATTGCACACACGCATTACTATCTGTAGACCCAGTATACAAGGGCTTTTTAACTCTCGATAACGGCAACTACTACCACAGAAACATAGACGTTATCTTTCCAGTGTTACATGGCAAAAACGGCGAAGACGGTACTATACAAGGTATGTTCGAGTTAGCACAGATACCTTACGTTGGCTGTGGTGTTTTAGCCTCTGCTAGTTGCATGGATAAGGCTTTTACTCACATGATACTTGAGGCTAACGGTGTAAAAACTGCTAAGTTTGAAACTATACTCTATGCCGATATACTTAACCTAGAAAACGAAATAGATAGAATAGAAAAAAGTTTAAGTTACCCTATGTTTGTAAAACCTGCAAATGCAGGGTCATCTATAGGCATTAGCAAGGCTAAGGATAGAACATCTTTAGTGGAGGCTATAAACCTTGCGTTCGCCCACGATACCAAAATAGTTATAGAAGAAACTATCGTAGGTAGAGAAACAGAAGTAGCTGTGTTTGGATTCAATGACTTAATAGCATCTGTACCAGGGGAAATAGAAACAGTATCTCAGTACGATTTTTACGACTTTAAAGCTAAGTATGAGGACGCATCTACTATACTACACATACCCGCAGACTTTGACGAGGCTACTACTAAAAAGTTACAAGAAACCGCTAAAAAAGCTTACAAGGCTATGGGCTGTCAAGGCTTGTCTAGATGTGACTTCTTTGTATGTGACAATGGCGAACTAATCCTAAATGAGATTAACACTCTACCAGGTTTTACACCTATTAGTATGTATCCAAAGCTAATGAATGAAGTAGGCATAGACTATCCTACACTACTAGATAAACTATTAACAGAAGCTATAGAAAAGCGTAGTTAAATATGTATGGAATGGCATTTTGCCATTCCAAATAGTAGAATTATAGAAAGGGAGATTTCGTATTAATGAATGACTATGCTATAGGAGTCTTTGACTCTGGAATGGGTGGTTTGACTACCGTTAAGGAGTTGAACATTATAATGCCTAATGAGAATATTATCTACTTTGGCGACACCGCTAGAATACCTTATGGCTCTAGAAGTAAAGAAACTATTCTAAAGTATGCACGTCAAGATGTGGAATTTTTAAAAACCCACAAAATAAAGATGATTATCGCTGCTTGTGGTACGGTTAGTTCTGTAGTTATAAATAACCCTATAGAAAACTTAGATTTGGAGTTTACTGGTGTGGTTGTCCCTGCTTGTGAAACTGCTTGTAAAGTTACTAAAAATAAGAAGATAGGCGTTATTGGAACTTCTGCTACTATTAGGAGTCAAAGCTATGTTACCACCATAAACTCTATAGATAGCACTATAGAAGTTATTGGCAATGCTTGTCCGCTATTTGTACACCTAGTAGAAAACGGCTACACAGATATAGACAACAAAGTTACTAGGCTAGTAGCCGAAGAATATCTACAACCTATGAAAGATTTCGGGGTGGATACTCTTATCATGGGATGTACACACTATCCTATCATTAAAGATATCATTGCCGATATTATGGGCGATGGTGTTAAGTTAATATCCCCAGGGGCTGAGGCTGGTAGGTATGCTAAAGAATACCTAACTAAGAATAACCTCTTAACTAACAGCACTTGCAAGGGTGTAAATGAGTTCTATGTTAGCGATAGCATTGAACTATTTGAAGAAAATGCTAAGAGTTTCCTAGGGCATGAAGTTAAAGGCAAAGTCTTTAAAGGTGATGTACATCACTTGAAATAACTTACATAAGGTGGTGAATTTATGATAGATACAAATAAACAAGAAAGCAAAGACGACGGCTTAATCATCTACAAAGAAGATGTTGACCGCAACAAAGAGAATGCTATCATTAAGGTGAAAACTGTATCCCGTGGAAAAGATGATAACGATGTTGACGAAACTGAAATCATAACTAAGGGTATCTATAGGGTAAAAGGTTCTTTATACCAAATGCTTTATGAGGACAGCGAGGCTACTGGCTTTTTTAACTGCGAAACTAAGATTACTGCCTTAAGTAGTACATCTGTATCTATAATGCGACGTGGTGACAATGTTTCATCCGACTTGATATTGCAATGCGATAAAAAACTATTTAGTCAATATGAAACCCCTATACTTACCATGAACGTCGGTATATTAGCTAACCAAATAGATAACAAGCTAGACGCAAACGGTGGTACGTTGCATATGTGTTACACCATAGATATCAATGGTTCTTTGGTGTCCGAAAACGTAGTGGATATTTCTGTTGAGTTGATATAGTTTTATTAATGCAAGTTCGATAAATAGAAAGGTTGTTATAAAAATGTCTGATTATATTAAAATTGCCTCGCAAGAGTTAAAAGAGTTAGTAATGTGTTCTTTGGGTAGGTTGGTAGCTGATAACAAAGTTCCTAGCGAACCTATACCACCATTTAGAATAGAAGTCCCTGCTGATAAGTCCCATGGCGACTTTGCTGTAAATGTAGCTATGGTATCTGCAAAGGCTTTTAAGATGCCACCTCGCAAGATTGCAGAGCTAATCTGTGAGGAGATAGTCCTAGAGGGTTCTTACTTTGACCGCTGTGAGATTGCTGGACCGGGTTTTATAAACTTTTTCCTAAACCAAAGATGGTTTTCTAGTGTAGTAAATAGTGTAATATCCGAAAAAGAAAACTTTGGTAGAACAGACTTAGGCAAGGGCAAAAGAGTCCTAGTTGAGTTTGTATCCGCTAACCCTACTGGACCTATGCATATAGGTAACGCTCGTGGTGGTGCTATCGGTGACTGTTTAGCTTCTGTTCTAGATTGGGCAGGTTATGACGTTCAAAGAGAGTTTTACATTAACGATGCAGGTAATCAAGTAGAAAAGTTTGGCAATTCCCTAGAGTTGAGATACCTACAACTTTTTGACACTTCTAAGCAAGAAGTTTTAAAATCCTTTGCGGAAAGTACTTCCACAGTGGAAGATTTTTGTCAAGCTATATACAACGATGATGTAAACTTCCCTATGCCAGAAGATGTATACAAGGGTGTAGACATTATAGTACACGCTAAAAACTTTGCGGATATCCATGGGGATAAGTATGTAACTATGGACGAAGTTGCTCGTAAGAACGCCCTAGTAGAGTACGCTCTACCCTTGAATATACAGGGTCTAGAACGTGACCTTAAGAAGTACCGCATTACCTATGACAACTGGTTTAGAGAGAGTACTCTACACAACGACGGCAGTGTAGCAGAGGTTATCCAAAAGCTAAAGGATTTAGGCTACACCTATGAACAAGAGGGTGCTACATGGTTTAAGGCATCTGAATTTGGTGCTGAAAAAGATTTCGTTATCGTTAGAGCGAATGGCATACCAACCTATGTAGTCCCAGATATTGCATACCACTACAACAAGTTAGTAACTCGTGGCTATGACAAGGCTATAGACGTTCTAGGTGCAGACCACCACGGTTACGTCCCTAGACTAAAATCCGCACTAAAGGCTTTAGGTGTAAACACCGACAACTTAGACGCTGTCATTATGCAGATGGTACGTTTAGTTAGGGGTGGCGAAACTGTTAAGCTATCTAAGCGTTCAGGTAAGGCTATAACTCTAGTAACCCTACTAGACGATATCCCAATAGATTCCGCTAGATTCTTTTTCAATCTAAGAGAGGCAAACTCACACTTTGAGTTCGATTTGGACTTAGCTATAGAACAGAGTTCCCAAAACCCTGTATTCTATGTACAGTATGCCCACGCTAGAATATGTAGCATTATCAGTAACATAGGCAATGTGGATATTTCCAACGCTAACCTAGACCTACTAACACAACCTCAAGAGAGAGAACTAATTAGGTACATATCTTCTTTCCCTAACGAAATAGATATGTCTGCTACACACTATGACCCAGCTAGAATTACTAAGTACACTATAGACTTAGCTACTAAGTTCCACAAGTTCTATGATGCTTGTTCCGTTAAGAATGCAGAATCTCAAGAACTAATGGTTGCTAGGTTGGTGCTATGTAAGGCAGTAGCACAAGTATTAGAAAACGCTTTAGGTATGCTAAAGGTAGACTGCCCCGAAAAGATGTAATATATATCATAATATAAAAAATACACGGAACGATAATTTGTCGTTCCGTTTTTTTATAACTATTTATCTTCTAAGCCTTTAAGGGCTTTTAGTTCTTCCTTGTTGACTCTAATTTCAGCGTCCTTAATTAGTATAATATCCTTGTTGTCGAATATTGCGGGAACGTCGTTGTTTTGGAGTTTAACCTTTAGCTTACCAGTTAATAGATTAACTTCTTCCACATAGCCTTTGCCGTTAGGGGTTTTAACGTAAGCCCCAACCTTTGGAGTAACCTTTAAGAGTTCCTCATAGCCGAGTTGTTCGTACTTTAGACAGCACATAAGTCTACCGCAAGTACCGGAAATCTTTATAGGGTTCAAGGATAGTCCTTGCTCTTTAGCCATCTTAATGGATACCGGTTGAAAATCTCCTAAGTAGCCTTTGCAACAGAACTCACGACCACATATACCCAAACCGCCTAAAAGTTTAGCCTCATCTCTAACGCCTATTTGACGTAACTCTATTCTAGTGCGGAATATCGAGGCTAAGTCTTTAACGAGTTCTCTAAAGTCCACACGGCTTTCGGACGTAAAGTAGAATAGTAGTTTGTTGTTATCGAAAGTACATTCTACATCGACAAGGTGCATATTAAGTTTTCGTTGGGCTATCTTTTCCTCACAGACTCTAAAAGCTTCCTGTTCTTTTTTCTTGTTGTTTTGAACGATTCTCAAGTCATTTTCGGTTGCTATTCTAATAATATCCTTAACGGGTTGAACCACATCGTTACATTCTTTGTTAGCGAGTACCACGTCGCCACATTCCAAACCCTTAATAGTTTCCACAAGGACTTTAGTACCCAACTCAATCTTTTTTCCACAGGGGCCAAAGTAGTACACTTTACCACCTTTCTTAAATCTAACTCCTATTATTTCCATAAAATACTCCTATTCAATTTAGGGAACGGCGAGTCGTCGTTCCCTACAAAAATAAAATTCTTCTATCAAATGCTTGTGATAATATCAGCACATAGGGCGGTTAATGTTATATTTAGATTAACACCCACCTTGTTATCAAGGGTATTTAAAGCCTTGTATATCAGTAAATGTATCTTTTGGCAAGACTGTATAGATAGTCTTTCTGCTAACATTTTAGCACCGTTGAAATCGCAACCCGAAAGAGTATGGCAATCTATCTTAACGGCTATAATATCACGAATATGCCTATCCATAATGGATAGTGTTTTTTTAGCTAAGTTTAAATCTTTTAGTGCAGTGAAAACCTTTAGCAGTTCGTACTCATCGTGGTGCAATAGAGAGTTAGTAAAACTCTTAACTATTTCCACAGAAGTGAATAGTTCGCCTTGATTAAGGTAGTCTATGCAGTTGCCTAAGTTTCCGTGGAAACATTCCACAGCGGAAGTAATTTGAGATTCGTCGTAGCCCATGGCAGATAGAGCCAAAGAGCATTCTCTATCGGAACATTCTGTAACCCCAATAGATGCCACTCTAGATAGTATAGTAGGCAAGAAGTCATCTCTAGAATTAGCTGTAAATATATAGTAAGCATACTCTGGGGGTTCTTCAATAGACTTTAGTAGTATATTTTGGGCGGTGCTGTTCATAACGTCAGCGTCCAAAAATAGAAAAATCTTGTGTTGATAGTTAGGCTTAATAAAAGCCTCGTTGCAAATCTTTCTAACAGTGTCAGCGGATATAGCATTAGTTTTGCCAGTGTGTTCGGCGGTTATAACGTCGGGGTGGGTATCGTTGAGAATGTTTCTACAGTGGAAACAGTTTCCACAAGGCTGATTACTAGTTTTGTCCTCGCACATTATACGCATAGCAATGTACTTAGCTAAAGTTTTTTTACCTAAACCTTTTTCGCCGTATAGCAAAAAAGCGTGAGAGAGTCTACCGCTATTTAGCATAACGCTAATCTTTTCGGTGACGTTTTCATTTCCGTATATCTCCATTGTATGTATCACCCTAGACTTTTTCAAACCTATCAATATCTGTAACGATAATAGTAGCACCACCGACTTGCACTTCCGATGGAAAAGCTACTTCTTTATCTACAGCCGATGGGACAAACTTACTTCTTTTTCTAGCTTTTTCTTTAATTACGCTTATAGCCAAATCCACCTTGTTGTCTTCCGTAGCGATTAAAAAAGTGGTATTACCAGCCTTTAAAAATCCCCCAGTGGATGGCAACTTAGTAGAATAGAAACCGTTCTTTAGTAGAGCGTTAGCGACTCTGCTAGTATCCTCATCGTTTACTATTGCATATATTAGTTTCATAAAATTTTATAGGCATACAAATGCCGTTCCTCTCTTTCTGTATAAATAAAGCTATGATATTATTTTACCACATTTATTGTATTTAGTCCATAGTTTTTAAAAATTTCAACACACTCTTGAGATACTACTTCACCACTGACAACTATAGGCACAGCAGGTGGGCAAGGGACTTTTACTTCTGCACAGGTACGTCCCACGGAGTCCTCTATGCTGATAGTTTCGCTAGGGGAGAATACAGCATTACGCATAGTAGTACTGCATAGCAACTTAGGGAGCGTTAAAACTTTTGTAGAGCCGTCAATGGTATCCAGTGTGATATTGTTTAGTGCATAGGATAGTCTTTCAAATATAGCGTTGTCGTCTATAGGGGAGAATAGTAGCACCACACTTTGACGGTCTGCGTATTCGCATTCTATGTTGAAACTTCTAAGTTTTTCAGCCAGTTGCAACCCCGACTGGTTGCGTTTCCACGTTAGGAAAGTTAAGTGTAGAGGTTCGTTAGAGTTTGCAAAGGAGTATCTATCTGCAAAGGTAGACTTTAACTTTTGTAAGTTTTCTATAACCCTGTGTAGGTCTGCTTTTAGGGTAGTATTCATGTAGATGTTGCAAAGGTCTAAACTTTCCATAATCAAGTATGATGGACTAGTAGACCCAAAGAACCCCATAGCAGTTTTGCCCATATCAACGTAACTAGGGTTGTTTATGTGTAGATATCCGCCACCGGTAAGCACGGGTAGGGTTTTGTGTGGGCTGTCGGAACACATATCAGCACCTAGGTGTATAGGGTGTAAGTTCACATCTAGGAAGTTTAATATAGTTCCGTGGGCGTTGTCCACTAGTAGGATGGTATTATGCTTATGGCAAACTTCCGCAATACTTTTGATATCTGCTACCATGCCGTAGTAGTCTGGGGAGGTAATATATAGAGCCTTAGGGGAAGTATCTTTGGAGAGTGTATCTTCTATGGTAGATACGTCCACAGTGCCACTAATGATAGTGTTTTGGTAGTTTGGATATATCCAGTTTACAGATAGGTCTAGTAGAACACAAGCGTTTAAAAAGCTACGGTGAACGTTCCTAACGGCATAGATTTTACGGTTGTCCTTTTTAGCTATGAATAGCATAGCTTGTATAGCAAGGGTGCTACCTGCCGTACTGAAGTAAGTAGCCTTAGTGTGGTATATTTCAGAGGCATTTTGTTCAGCCTCGGCAATGATACCACTAGCCTCGAATAGGCTGTCAGCGTTTTTAATTTCTGTTATGTCGTGGGCATTCAAGTGACCTTTATGTCCGGGCATATGAAGTCTAAGGGTTTGAGAGTTTTCATACTCATCTAAAAAGTTATGAATAGGTGTATCCATAGAGAGTATCCTCCTTATAAAAAATATTTTAAAATTTTACCTATTTTAAACTTAGCCAGTTTTAAAGTCCGTGATACGGTAGACTGGTCTTTTTGTAGGGTATCAGCTATTTCCCGTTGTTTCAAGTGCTGATAGTAATACATCGTTAAAACGTTGTACTGGTTGTCTGTAAGTTCATAGAAGATAATATCATCTATTTTGGACTTAACAAAGTCTAAATCCTTGTTGTCGTACTTGTCGTCCAAAAACTTTTTAAACATTTCCTCCTCGAACTTATGACCATTCATAGATAGCCTGTTACTGCTCATAGTGGTTCAATCCTTTTAGCACTTCCAAAATTTTTTCTAAGATAGTCAATCTTTCCTTAAGTTCACAGATTTCTTTTTCGTACATAGCGATTATAGTTTCCATATGTATACACGTTCCTTTCAAATTAGCGTTATAGTGTTTTAAAATCTTCTATAAAACATTATAGCATAGTCAAATCAAAAAAGCTATACTTTTAGGAAAGTAGGTACATAGTTCTCCACCATGTGCGAAATATTTGTACTAAAACCATCGCAAAAGCCAAAAGCCCCCTTGACTTTTTAAAATCTCCGATATTATGGTAAAATGAATTTAAAATAAATTATTTTTGTAGGGAACGGCGATTCGCCATTCCGCCATGCGAAAGCTAATAATCAAAAACAGGAACGCTTATGTAAAGCGTTCCCGTAGAGTATTTTAATTTCAATTTTAGTAGTTGTGATATAAGTTTTATCCAGTTAGACCAGAACGCTCGATACCCTCAACGAACTGCTTTTGTAAGCAAGAGTATAATACCAATATAGGAACTATAGATATTAAACAACCTGCCTCCATCCAAACGATTTTTTCACGAACAGACACTTGAGCGTTAGCGTCGTTGAATAGAGTAGTATTAAGAGTGGTATCTAAGTTTTTAAGCATTAGGGCTATAGTTTGGTTTTCTGTAAAGAATGATGTACTTACATAGTAGTCATTCCAGTACCAAACTACAGATAGCAAGAATACTATCAAGAATGATGACTTAGCATTAGGAACCATTATCTGTACAAAAGTACGGAATGGTGAGCAACCGTCTAGGTAAGCAGCGTCTTCTAACTCTTTAGGTAGACCCTTAAAGAACTGTCTAAAGATTAGTATCATCA